>NZ_JADBUZ010000141.1:0-44761 GCF_020245305.1 Microcystis sp. M20BS1
AAGGTTACATGATATCAGCCAGACTTGGAAACTATCTCATCAAATTAGTCCCCCCATAGAACCCCCTTGAGCCATCTTGCACACTTTTCTCTTTTTGTCAAATTTTATGTTAAGAAAGATGTGACTAATGGATAGCCTTAATAAGGGGGGCATCTGATAATTTTTAACGCCTACCTACTGCCAAGATTTAATTCTATGCTAACACGCTGCTCGAAATTATCTTTTCTCTTGGGGACCTGTTCCCTATTTCTCTGGGTAAACCATCCCGTCACCCTCGCAACCCCCATCAGTCAAGACAATTCCCCCCCTTCCCAGTTTATCTGTCCAGCAGACTTAGCCACCGAGATCGATCGCATTTTAGACCGACCCGATTATCAAGGCGCTTACTGGGGAATTTTAGTAAAATCCCTCAATTCTCAAGAAAATCTCTATAGTCTCCACGAAAATAACTTTTTTACTCCCGCTTCTACTGCGAAATTATTAACCACTGCCGCCGCTTTTAGCAAATTTAACCGCGATTATCGTCTGAAAACCCCCATTTTAGCCCAAGGCAACCCCCCCGATTTAGAAACTTTAACCTTAGTCGGGAGGGGAGATGCCACCATAACCACAGAAAAGTTAGAAAAATTGGCAGAAAAGTTAAAAGCAGGGGGAATTAACTCAATTTATCGCTTAATTGTCGTTGCTAGTCCTTTTGTCGTCTCCGATAGTCAAAAAACCTGGGAATGGGAAGATGTCTTTTTTGACTATGCTGTACCCGCTTCTAGCTTGGTTTTAAACGAAAATTCCGTCAATTTAAGGCTTTTACCGCGACAATTGGGGCAAAGCTTAGATTTACAATGGTCTGATCCCATTGCCGCTAAACAATGGCTAATTGAGAATCAAACCAGCACCGCAGCGCAAGGAAGCCCGAATAATCTGGCAATTAAGGGCAATTTAGCCAATAATCGCCTGATTATCACTGGTTCTCTGGCTATTGATAGTCAAGATGATTTTAATTTAGCTATTCCCCAACCCTCGGAGTATTTCCTCGATCGCTGGCGTAATATCCTCGAAAAAACGGGAATTACCGTTAAAACCGCCGAAATTAGCTCAGAAATTCTCGGCGATGAAATCACAAATTTAGAATCAGAACCCCTAGCATATTTGGTGGAAAAAGTCAATAAAAATAGCGATAATTTACTAGCCGAAACCCTACTACAAATGCTCGGCGGTGTCTCGGGATTGCAAGAAACTTTAAAAAAACTGGGAATTAACAGCGATAGTTATAAAATCGGCGATGGTTCGGGGCTATCACGACAAAACCTGATTAAACCCAATACTTTAGGTCAAATATTACAACTAATGGCAGAAAATCCTGATTATCGTCGTTCTTTAGCTATTGGCGGCATTGATGGCACTTTAACCAATAGATTTCGCCAGACTCCCCTAGAAGGACGATTACAGGCAAAAACCGGGACTTTAACCGGAGTTATCGCTCTCGCCGGTTATCTAGAAACCGCCGACAATCAACCCCTAATCTTTAGCATAACCGTCAATAACAGCGATAAACCCGCCAATACTCTCAGAAACGGCATCGATGAGGTGATTTTGCTCCTAGGACAGTTAAAACGCTGTTAATATTGAGGAGGCAAAAGGCAAAAGGCAAAAGGCAAAAGGCAGCTTTGTTCTCCCCACTACCCCAACACCCAAACCCGCAACTAATTCGATCGAGCCATTTAATCACAGAAGACTGTATACTTTTGTAAAAATTGCTTCTAGCTGACCTGTAGATTAATCGAGGGAGTTATTGATATATGTATATAGTTCAGGTTGCCTCTGAGTGCGCCCCAGTGATTAAAGCTGGGGGATTGGGGGATGTGGTATATGGATTGAGTCGAGAATTAGAAATTCGCGGTCATTGCGTGGAGCTAATCCTACCCATGTATGATTGTATGCGCTACGACCAAATTTGGGGCTTACACGAGGCTTATCGGGACCTGTGGGTGCCTTGGTACGGTGGCGCAATTCACTGTAACGTTTTTTGTGGTTGGGTACACGGGCGCTTGTGTTTCTTTATTCAACCCAATTCGGGGGATAATTTCTTTAATCGCGGTACTTACTACGGTTGTAAAGACGATAATATGCGTTTTGCCTTCTTCTCTAAAGCCGCTTTAGAATTTTTGCTCAGAAGTAATAAACGTCCCGATATAATTCATTGTCACGACTGGCAAACGGGTTTAATTCCGCCCTTACTTTTTGAAATTTATAAATATCATGGTATGGGCAATCAGCGCGTTCTTTACACCATCCATAACTTTAAACATCAAGGATTTGGTGGTGCAGAAATTCTCTGGGCAACAGGATTAAATAACGATTCTTATTACTTTAGCTATGCCCGAATGCGCGATAACTTCAATCCTTTTGTGATTAATTTTATGAAAGGTGGTATCGTCTTTTCCAACTATTTCAATACCGTCTCACCCCACCATGCTTGGGAAGCACACCACACCGATGTTAGTTACGGTTTAGGCCATACAATTCACCAGCATCAACACAAATTTACTGGCATTCTCAACGGTTTAGATTACAATATCTGGAACCCAGAAGTAGATAAATTTATTCCTGCACCCTACGGTATTGATAACTTCTCCGAGAAGGCACGCAATAAGAAGGCACTGCGAGAAAGACTCTGGTTAAGAGATGAACCAGAAAAACCCTTAATTTGTTATGTCGGTCGTTTAGATGACCAAAAAGGCGTACATTTAGTTCACCATGCCATGTATTATGCCTTAGCTCGCGGGGCGCAATTTGTCCTCTTAGGTTCCGCCACCGAATCGTTAATTAATAACTGGTTCTGGCATGAGAAAAATCACCTAAATAATAACCCTGATGTCCATATTGAATTGGGCTTTAATGAGGAATTATCTCACCTCATTTATGCGGGGGCCGATATGATTGTGGTTCCCAGTAATTTTGAACCCTGCGGACTGACACAAGTAATCAGCTTAAAATATGGAACCGTTCCCATTGTCCGGGGAGTTGGTGGTTTAGTTAATACGGTTTTTGATCGCGATTATGATACCTATCACAAACCCGAAGAACGCAATGGTTTTGTCTTTTTTGATCCCGATAATAATGCCCTAGAATCAGCCATGTCCCGGGCATTAGAATTGTGGTACACTCAACCGGAAGAATTCCAAAAATTAGCGATCCAAGGCATGGAATGCGATTACTCTTGGAATGGCCCTGGGGAAGAATACGTTGCCCTCTATGAAATGATTCGCCACAAATAAACTGTCTTGTCTCTAGCAATTCCCTGGCAATTATCAACAGAAATTCGAGGAATAGATTTGTTGAAATTACCAGGGTAATTGCTTTAGTTCTGACCGATTCCTGACTCCTAACCCCACCAACAAACTTTTTTAGTAAACCCTACTTAGTAGAGCAGAAATGTTAACTTTGCTTGGTATTCTTGGGTGAGGGGATGACTAACTCCCAAAATCTGAAATATGGCTAACATGGCTTTTCTTGCCCCATCCTGACGATATTTTCTACTTTCTTCCACCAGACTGATCAGTTTATCTAAAGCGGCGGCATAATCTTCTTTTAAAGCGAAATTAATCCCAGTAAAAAATATCGGATCGAGGGGATTATTTTCTGGTTTTAACTGTTGAAATTCTAGGAGAGTTTTCCAACCTTTGATAACAGGATTTTCCTCTTTAATAGCACTGATTAATCGATAGGCATCTGACCATTTTTCCAGACGCATGAGAAATTTTACCGCCATAATAATTAATCGCGGTTCGTTGGGATATTTAGGGAAAAGACGATCAAATAATTGTTTAGCTGCGGGCAAATTATCGAGGGCGATCGCTTCTTTGATTTCTGCTAATCCTGTTTCTAATTCCGATTGTAAATCGAGACGGGAAAATAAGTCTCTAATTTGTTCTTCTGGCAAAGCACCGACAAAACAGGGTAACACTTCTCCCTTGCTGACAATTCGCACATCGGGAACTCCTTCTACATCGTATTGTTCGGCTAATTGAGGATTTTTATCTATATCTATTTTGGCTAGGATAAAATTATATTCGCTTGCCAGTTTTTCTAGCATCGGTTTTACCAATTTACAGGGTCCACACCACAGGGCATAAAAGTCTAAAATCACTGTATTTAGATAGGACTTCTCGATCACTTCACTGTCAAAATTTGTCCCATCTACATCGATAGAATATCCCATCTATTTCTCCTCTAATAACTTATTTTTCAGCTAGTTTTGTCTCACTTATCTCTTTTACCCAAAGGGCTAATCCTCCCCCTCGTCCCCGGGCTGCTATCATTGTTTCTGTGATCAGAAAATAGGCAAAAAATGCCTGTTTTTTGATGCTTTCCTGATAAAAATTAGCTTCGCTTACCTGGCCATTTCTAATAAAACCTGAATAGAGAGAGCGATTAAATAGGGTTAAGTTGAGCCGGGTGAAATCAAAGGCAAGAAGACGGGTTTTAGGAAAAAACTTAACCGGACCGCTTACAGATAGTTTTACTGCCCCTAAAAATATCTGATTGCTGACGGTTCCAGAGACAAATTCTCCCAGTTCTAAGCTCTCATTTCTTTGGTAAGAGATGGTAATTTTTAACCAGGATGGGAGATAGCGCCCCTTACCCAAAACAATTCCCGCTCTCTTTTTCGCTTTTTGAGTTCCTGTGATCAAGTATAATCGCCAAGTACCGACTAAAGCCTCAAAAGTAAGATTTTCTTTAGTTTTTTTATTGTTTTTTTCTGTTGCTAAGAGAAATTCTAACAATTGAGATACAGGAGGGCGATTATTCTCCTCAAGTATTAGGGGTGAGTCGAGATTTATAACCATGATTTCAGACAGTGCCAAGATATTTTAGCTGAAGCTACCGAACTCGAAAAAGCGAGCGATAAACCGGTTGACCCTTATTATAAGTGGACTTTTCCCTTTCCGTCGGTACGGGGAAAATATTTTCCGCTAACCAGGGGGTTTGATGTTGCCGAACAAAATGGGGATGTGCTTGAAATCTCTCCGTCATTTCCAGGGCGATCGATTCCACATCCGACTGTAAAAAAACCCAGCCTCCAGCTACCATATACTTAGCCAAAGCTATGACTAATTCCGGCTGCACAACCCGACGCTTACTGTGACGCTGTTTAAACCAAGGATCGGGAAATTGAATCGACACCCGAAATAACTTATCTGCGGGCAAAGATTGCAGTAAAATTTCTGGGGTAACATTCATATTGCCAAAAACAAAAGCGAGATTTTTTAATCCTAACCTTTCCCGTTCCTGATTCGCTTCAATTACTAAAGGTTGACGAATTTCAATCCCCAAAAAATTAATTTCTGGATATACTTGGGCCATTTGTAACAAAAATTTACCCCGCGCACAACCAATATCAAGATGGAGAGGTTGCGTCATATCCTGATAAACTTGATTCCAATCGGGGGGAGCGATCGGATGGCGATATTTATGACTTAAGGGATTGACGTGCTGACGAACGCGAACTTTAGCCAAAGATATTTTCTCCTCATTTCTCCTCGATCGATCTAGTTTACCGATATTTAGCCCAATTGAATGCGATGAATTTCCGTTTCGCCATTCTCAGCGATCCTCATATCGCTTTACCCACAACCATTTTGAACCATTCTAATCGCTTTCATCTGGTGGAAGTGAGTATTCCCGCTTTAAAAATTGTTTTAGACCATCTCATCACCCTTAACCTCGATTTTCTGCTGATTGCTGGCGATTTAACCCAAGATGGTGAACCAGAAAATCATCGTTGGTTAGCCGATTGTTTAGCCACTTTACCCTTTCCCGTCTATGTGGTGCCGGGTAATCATGATGTTTTGAGTTTAACCGCAACAGAAAACCAGATCGGTTTAGGAGATTTTCCCTTTTATTATCAACAATTTGGTTACAGCCATCCCGAACAAATATACTACCAAAAAGAAATTTTACCCGGAGTGCAATTAATCGGTCTTAATTCTAATCAATTTGATGAGCAAGGTAAACAAATTGGCAGTTTAGATGCAGAACAATTGCATTGGTTAAAACAGATTTTACCATCGCTAAAAAACGATCTAGTGATGGTGATGATCCATCATAACGTTATCGAGCATTTACCCGGACAAAGCAATCATGAATTAGGTAAACGCTATATGTTGGCTAATGCGGGAGAACTGCTCGATATACTAGAGGAAAACGGCGTAAAATTGTTGATTACCGGCCATCTCCATGTGCAGGATCTGGCTTTTGCCAGAGGTATCTATGAAATTACCACCGGTTCTCTCGTCAGTTATCCCCATCCCTACCGGGTGCTAGAATATTGCGAAAACACGGTTGAATTAGCCATAGAATCTTTTCATCTGCAAAATATACCCGGATGGGAGAATTTACCCGCTATTTCTCGGCAATGGTTAGGCGATCGCTCTTATCCTTTTATGATGCGTTTATTAACCTGTCATCCCCTCAATCTTCCCGTGAGTCTAGCGGAGGAATTAGCCCCAAAATTACGCAATTTTTGGGCAGATGTGGCCCAAGGTGACACAATCTTCGATTTTAGCGATTTTCCGCCCCTAGCACGCCGTTATTTTTACGCTTTCAGTGCCATCGATCCCCTCGGTAATCCTCATTTTATCGACAATCAAGCCGTAATTAGTTTCAAGCATCAGTTTAGTTATCAGCGCTCAAACTTTCTGCCGGAGATGGGAGAATAGCTGCAACAAATAATTAACTATAGCTTATAGTTATGGTACGCGGCCGCTATCTTGGCAGAAAATATCAAAAAAAATCAATAAAAATAAATGGAAGCACTTAAAAAGGAATTAAAAAAAATCGGTTCTCTTGCCCTCTTTTTTTTCTTGGCTTTCGGTTATATTCTTCTGATCATGAAATTATTTCTGGAAGAGTATTCGATTACCACCTACGTGTTGGGTAAAGCGATCGTAGGAGCGATCATTGCCGCAAAAACCGTGGCCATTCTCGACGCAGCCATGAAGCTAGAATGGTTAGAAAATCGTCCCCGTTACGTTAGTGTTCTGTATCGAACCTTTGTTTATACCCTAGCAGCACTGATTCTCGGCTCGATCGAGGGTTTTCTGGAAGCTTATCGGGTAACGCGGGTGATTTCGGAGGCAATGGCCAAATTTTGGCAAAGGGAAAGTTTCTCTCAAATCCTTGCGGTTACTCTCTGTCTCGCAGTGGTTTTTTGTCTCCACAATCTCTGGCAAGAAATCGATCGCTATTGGGGTAAAGGCAAATTGAGAAAATTTTTTCTCGATCGCTCCTAGAGTAGAGCAGTTATCTTAATGGTGAGATAGCAAGTTTTCCTTTTGGGGAGTCGGGAGATAAGAGTCAGGGATTTAGGGAGATAGGGAGATAGGGAAATTTCAGCTAAATTCCCCACTACCCCCCACACCCCACACCCCACACCCCACACCCCACTACCCCAACACCCCACTTAAGAAGTATGTACGATCGCCCTATCTTTCGCGGGCAACCCCTGCTAGGATAAAATACGGGTGAAAAATTGCTAATCCAAGGAGTACAGACGTGATTGAACCTTTAGTGCTAGGGATTGTCCTAGGCTTAATTCCCATTACCCTAGCGGGTTTGTTCGTTGCCGCCTATTTACAGTACAAACGGGGCAATCAATTCGGCTTAGACTAAATCTATCACGCCAATCCCCCGAATTGAGAAAATCTCCCGTCAAGCTAGGCACTAGACGGGAGATTTTCAACAGGACAAATTTGCCGCTTAACAGATTGTGGCTGCCAGCGTTGCCATCCCCGCAAAACTTATCTGTCTTACTGGGAGAGCGATCGCCTAAAACCAAGAGCTACACGGCTGTTAAACTAGGAAAACGAATAACGGTTTCCGTGTATTCGGGAACCCATCCGGCGGTAGTGGTGAAGTAACGCACTGCTTTAACTCGTTTACTGGCAGTGAGGTGAAACCAGTGTTCGCTATGGGCGGGAACATTGATGTATTCTTGAGGTTGAATAGTTAATTCCCCCTGAGAACCATCGGGAAAGACGAAGCCAAAAACCCCCTCCCCATCAATGATATAACGCACCTCATCGTCAGCGTGGGTGTGACAGCGCTCGAATTTGGCCAGTAAAGTGTCGAGATTGGGAATTTCAGGGTGTAAAACGATTAAATCTCTAGCTTGATAACCCGCTTCTTGCTTTAGTTGCTCAAAATAACCGTCTAAGCTGGTTAAAACTATTTCTTTTTCTTCGTCAGTCAGAGAAGCTTGCTTAAGTAGCTGACGGGTGGCCTCGTTTTCGATCGGCCAATAGTTTAAAGTAACATTTAATTTGGCCAATTCCAGACTAATATCGGCTAACTGGGTATAGGTTGTCCCATTCTCTAAGCGTAGTATCGCCATTGGTTATCATCCTCAAGATTACTTTTTTCATTTTAAAGTTTTCCAGAGGCAAGCCGCTCGATTTTTTACCCCTCGAGCCCTTGCCAGTTCCTAGGATTTTCTGCTCAAAAATGCTATTATGGTCTATATCTGGGGAATTAGCTCAGTTGGTAGAGCGCTGCGATCGCACCGCAGAGGTCAGGGATTCGAGTTCCCTATTCTCCATTTTCCAGAGATATTAACCGCTTTTCAAGGTTCAAGAAAGATTACGAACCAGTCTCAACTTCCCAAAAAGGCGTTACTTTTATTTCTGGGGAGAATAGCAGAGGATTACTGACAGAAAAGCTAAAAGATTTGACTTGTGGTGGTAATTTTCCTTGAAAAAATGCCATTAATTCCTGATCATTTCTCGGTAAATGACTAAGGATAACTCCATTAGCTGAATTATCTTGAACAAAGCGAAAATTGGCTTGAGTTCCATCGAGATAATTAACGTTAATTATCACGGGAGGGATTCTAAATATTTTTTTGATTATTTTACCGAACCAAGAATATTCAAATTTAACTTGAACACGAGTAATCCCACTATTACGAGTAGGTAATTCATAGACTTGATCCCAAGTAACATTAGTAGTCTCTCCTAGAGGGGTTGGAATGCAACGACTGACTTTTTGTTTTTCTAGAAGATAAAAGTTGGTTTTGATTGCGGGGACTTGGAAGGGTGAATTTACCGAGTCAAGTTGATAATTACAAACCACATAAGAAAAGGCCTTAGGTTCATCAAAAAAAGGATGTCTGCCATCAATAGATTGAAAGTGATAAATCAGATAATCTCTGGGAGATTGAGATAAGCTTTGATAATTTAGTTCATCCAGTTTTTCTGTATAAGCACCATAAGATTGAATAATCGGCCGCGGTTTCCAATTAAGCTGATTGCCCGGAATAAGTGAAAATTCCCAGGGAATTATATCAATAGTTTTGCCTTGCACTTTTTCCAGCACAGAATCGGGTATTTTGGTAGCGGTAGCAATGACTTGTAAATTTTGAGTTGTACTCCTTTCACCTCGCATTTTTAATTCTCTGGGATTAAGGATAGAGGAAATGACAACCCCAATATTATTAGCCACCCTATCGGGACTGAAATTACTCCACTGGCGAGCATTTTCCAATATAGTCCAATTAGGACTAGAGGTGATAATAATACATCCCAAAAAAATTATTCCCCAAGCACAATAAGCAATTTTCTTAAACCGAGATTTTTTAATAATTGTTGTATAGAGAGAAGCTAATAAAATAACCACAAGTGTAAAAACAACAACGTGAGCATCTTGCCTAACAAATCCATGCTTAAATGATAAAAATATAGGGAAAATATAGGCAATAGCCAGACTAATTTTTTGGTCTATAATTGCCAGAGACATTAAAAGCAAACTTAAGGCAAAGCAGAGCAAAGCAATTAGTAAACGCGGGTAATTTCCTACAATACTCATCGCACTGGAATAACCAGAAGAAATTTGCCAAGAATTGCTCAAATATTCCATGAGAGAGGGAAAATTATCTAGATTAATTGTTTGGATAAGAAGTAACCCATAAAGCCCATAAAATACTAACAGAGGTAAGAAGTTAAGTAAGTGGTTATGATTAAATAGAAGATAGATTCTGCCTTTGATACCCCTTGCCTCTCTTAATAAGGGGGGTGCCGATAGGCGGGCAGATCTGACGATAAACCAGAGAGTTAAAGCCACTCCTCCGGCAATGCAAAAATTAACTATAATGTGAATAAAGGCTCGGTTAGAGGCAGCTGGATAGAGAAAAATAAAGGCAATGGAAGGAATGGTTAAAGTTAAGTTAATACCAGCGAGAACATTTTTTATAACTATCGATGGTGACTTCTGAAAATATCCCCGAACAATATTAACGATTATGTAGATAAACAGGCTGCCTGCTAGATAAATTCCTAGAGTTAGTTTCGTGAGTATAGAGAACCCAGTGATTATGCCAATAGCCATAGCTAAATAATTGATATACTTTTGAAAAAAGTTATCAAAAGACATGAGTATCAGGAGGATAAATATTATCTGATAATCAACAGTAAAGCCGACACTGTTGTAGGGATTTCCTACTAGAGTAGCAAAAATAATTGACAGCACAAAAACTATTTGATTGCTATAGCTTTTAATAAATAATAATCTGAGAATAACCACCGCTAATAGACAAAGGTGTATCAACCAGCGAAAATAGATAATTTGGGAAAAGTTGTAATTTAAAGATGTGCCATGAATCAGATAGCCTAGGGGTCCATAGGTGAAGATAATATCTTGACCAAAAATTAACTGTTTATGGGCAGCATCACTAATAGCAAAAGCCCAAGAAGGATCTAAACCAATTTCTAGCCAATCAATAATAGGCAAATTTGCCAGAAAAAAGTAGGCAGTAATGATAATTAGTATTCCTTTGACTAATACAGGTGAATCGAGAGATTTTTTCTGCATAATTTTTGAGTTAAAAAATTCCTTTTAATTCCTTCTCGTGATTATAAATCCAATCAAAAATATCTTGGATTAATTTTCTACCGTCTCGCTGGGGTTGCCATCCAGTTATAGAACTGATTTTGCGAGAATCAGTGATAAAAATTGGCATATCTCCGGTGCGATTTTCGGGAATTGCCTCAATCATTATACTATTGCCCGTGATTTCTTGACATAGTTTGGTGGTTTCGTAAAGAGACAAAGAAAAATCTTGCCCACCCCCCACATTAAAAGTCTGCCCTTTGAATTGTTCTAAATTAGCAATCTGAATATCGATTAAATCAAGTAAATCAGCTACATGAAGAAAATCTCTAACCTGTTTCCCCGTACCCCCATAACCGATGTATTTTAAGGACTTCTGAAAGTAATGATTAGCCACCCAAAGGGCAAAAACTCCCTGATCAACTTTTCCCATTTGCCAAGGACCAGTTAAAACTCCACAGCGATTAATTAAAGTTCTTAATCCGTAGGCATCCCCATATTCATTAATAATCAATTCCGATGCTAACTTAGTGGAACCGTAGAGAGAACGGGGCAAATCTAAGGGAAATTGTTCACTGATACCAAAAGCAGAAACCCCAGGTAAATTTTGCTGTTCAGATAACTGAAAACGAGTATCTGTTTCTGTATAGTTTAATTGATTAAGATAGGCAATGGGATAAACTCTGCTGGTGGAGAGAAAAATAAAATCTGCTTGGGTTTGTCTAGCTAATTCTAAACAGTTAATCGTTCCAATTAAGTTAGTTTGCAAAACGTAGCCGGGGGAATTATAACCAGCTAAAACGGAAGGTTCTGCCGAACATTCTAGGATTAAATCCACTGGCAAAGCGGCTGCTTCTAAGTCTTCCGCATTTCTGACATCTCCATGAACAAATTCAATTCCTGCTTGTTTGAGGCGGGGAATATTTAACTCGGAACCGCGACGTTTTAAGTTATCTAAGGCGATAATTTTCCAATCGGGATAACGTTGGGCTAATCCTAAACCTAAAGAACTACCCACAAAACCCGCACCACCAGTAATTAACACTTGTCTAGTCATAATTGTACAATCTTGATTAGTATTTGTAGGTTACTTTGAATCACCGTATTGTCAGTAATTATCTAGGTTTGGTGGCTTTGACAAATAGCTGCCCACCCAAGAAATTCCAGAAAATAGGGAATTTTAAATAAATTTTGAGTAAGGTGGGTGAAGCGAGTCTTCCTTTCGTAGAAAATGGTAGAAAACGAGGAATTAAAGTATCGATTCTAAAACCAATTGTTTCCAATAACTCCTTTAAAGAAAGGTGAGTTATTGGTAGTTTATGATCAATAAAATCATAGTATTCTTTATAAGAATACTTAAAATTAGGTTGAATCACTAGAAGTGATCCGCCTGGTGTTAAAATGTCATAACAAAATCCCAAAACTTCGATTAATTCTTCCGCACTATTTAAATGCTCGAAAAAGTTGGAGATAAAAATTTTATCAAATCTTATATCAAGTTTTTGCTGCTCATTAATACTGAGAATATTGAGATTCAATACCGTTACATCAGGATTAGCAAAAACTTTTGCATCAGGATTAAGATCGATTAAGTATTTATTTTTAGAACGAATTTGATTAATAAATTCACAGTAACCTCCACCAATATCTAAAACTGTATCATTGACAGTAACATAATTTTGTAAAAAATTATTAACCAAAACTTTCCAAAGAGCTAATTTTGCTTTTCTTTCTTGAGGATTAAAGCGACTTTCGTAAAGTCTCTTTAAGTATTCCATTTGTCGGGTTACTTGCTCGTCTAACATGGTTTTAACCTCTGAATTTATTGGTTACTTTTATCTGATTTTTTGGACAGATTTGCGCTTATAGTCGCCTCTAGAAAGGTATTTTTCTAACCAGATAGAGAGAACTATAAATAAATAACGACTACCCATTTCCTTGAGTTTTAACTTGGAAATCCCCGTGGTACGATTGCGCCAAGTGATGGGAATTGTCGTGTAGGAATATCCTCGCACGATTGCTTTTAAGGGCATCTCTACTGTTAAGTTAAAATGGTGAGACAGTAGAGGTGATATTCCTTCGATAACCTCCTTACGATAGATTTTAAAGGCATTAGTGGTATCATTAAATTTTAGCCCAAATAAAACTTGAATGAATAGATTGGCCAAACGATTAACGAATAACTTGTGTATGGGATAATCAATAACTTTTCCTCCCCTGATAAAACGAGAACCAAAAACGCAATCGTAGCCTTCTTGGAGTTTATAATAATAGTCCACCATGTTATCGGGAGAGTCGGAATTATCTGCCATTACTACTGCCACTGCATCACCGCTAAAATTTTCTAATCCACAGCGCACTGCAAAACCAAACCCGTTGGGATAATAGTTATTGATGTAGCGAATCCGAGGATTTTCTTGGTTGATTTTTTGCAGAACTGCTTCGGTGTTATCTTTGCTATTGTCATTAACCACTAGGATTTCATAATCAATTTTATCCCGTTCTAAACGTTCGGATATTAAGTGAGTTGTGCTTTCGATGCAATCTTCTTCGTTGTAAGCAGGAATAACTATTGATAAGGTTTTTACTGCATAGTTATCCCTTGATTGACGTGGGTGAGAGTAACCGTCCATCTCGAAAGCTGGGGCTAATCCTTCGGGATAGTACATTTCTGTCTCATTAGTCTTATTCTTAGGTTTAAAAATTAGGCTATCACTGGCAACATAGTTAATACTAGCTCCCAGTAAAACCCCAATCATTGTGTTAACTCCGGGGCTAATTCCTAACCAATTTAAGAATGGAAATACCAAAAAAACTCGCAGTAAAACTGCTAAACCTGCCGAGAGATGATAGAGAGGAAGTTGTATCAAAATCACATCTCTAATTGTCCAATCTCCCCCAGTCCACACCCAGATTCTATAGATAAAGAAACTAGCAATTAAAGATATTTCTATCGAAATAACATTAGCAACATTCTTCAGAAATGGGGTATTAAATCCTAAGTCGTCAATGAACCAATAAATGAAGAATAAGTTGATTAAAAATGCCACTCCCCCAGCAATGAGAAATCGAAAAATTTTATTATTGTAGATTTTAGTTAACATAAGGAACTCAACTCAATATAAATTACAGATAATTATCTCTTATTTACCGTGTCTTGTTGTGTATATATCACAACGTTTGTTAGAAAAAACGGGCTTGTCATTAGGATTATACAGGCTATTTAAATATTTTTTATCTTCTCGGTTTTCTCTTGTTTCGTTGCAAAAAACTATCGCCTCAACTTGATGATTAGCTCTTGATAACTTATAGAGAGCATTTTTTAATTCTTCCTCACTTGCTTCACTATAAATCATTAAGGCACGACGTTGACTGTAGTAAGGTATCATTGAATTCCATTGATGTCCGTAGATTAACAAAACACCATCAGAAGAAGTAATACTTTGGACTTGAGAGGCAATTTCTAAGTAATTGATACTATAAAATTTTGTTTTAGGATGCCAGAAAGCTCGATAAAATTGCAGTTGTGATAACAAAATTAAAGCTAGGAAAAACCAGCCTACAGACTGCCAAATTTTCCGTTTTTTTTCTATTAATCCCATGATGGTAAATCCAGAAGCACCGAGGAGAAAGATAGCATTAGCATAGGGATAATAGTTATGAACAAAATGCAAATTGGTAAAAATGGCAACTGTCAATATAAATAGTAAACTTAAGCCATAACTTAGTAACTTTTTTGAGGTGAAAATTGGTAATATTACTAAAGCCATAACGCTGATTATCAATCCGCCAAAAACGTCATTTAGAGTCCTAGTTAGATAATTTCTCCACTGTGACCGAGATAATTTTTGAGCGATAGTTCCAAAGTTCCAATCTCTCAAAGCTTTCGAGGTGATAAAATCTGCTGCCATGGGATTGAGTAGCTTTTGGGCATCGGTAAAGTTAACCCAAATTTTGGCTATAAGGAAGGGTATGATTATAAAAACAACGACCGGTATCAATAAATCTCTCGCTAAGTTACGAGATGACTCTTTCTTAAACCAATTAGCACCTATCCAGACAGAAGCTAAAATTAAAAATCCAGCCATAGTCGTTACTTTAGTTAGACTGGCAGCGATTCCACAAAGACAGGCTAGTAAGGCAATAATTGGCGATTTATAGCGAAAATAAACAGCAATACAGGCAAGATAAGCTAAAGAGAAAAATAGGGCGGTTGATTCAATCATGAATGTTCGCGACCAAAACAGATAAAGAGGACTGGCTAAAAATAAACTCAAAAACAGCCAACGGAAAGCTCGCGCTACTTGTAAATAAGATAGGATTACATATATAGGAATCAAACTTAAATAAAAGAAAAAAGCACTCACAAATCTACCAGTTTGATCTATCGGTGTCTGCAAAAGCTTAACTAAAATAGCCACTATTCCTTGATAGAGCGGAAACTCCATCGGAATTGACCAAGGCACTCCTAAAACAGGGGTTTCATAGGCTAACCAAGGACTACCTTTGAGTAAATAAAAAACCGAGATGGCCGTTTGAGTTTGACGAAAGGCGTGAGCATCTATCAAAGGATTATTCCAGCCTCTGCTAATCCCCCAAAAACTATGGATTAAGCAAGCTGCAAAAATTAACAATAATATTTTCTCAGTCCATGATTTAAAAGCAAGCATATTTGACCATCTCCAGTTTTTTAAACCCATAGACGCACAGACCCAGATAGTTTTGACATAGTAATCTAATGATCTACTATAACCAACGGCTAACGTTTTGACTAAAAATCTCTTTGAGAATATCTGTTACTGTGTAGGTTAACTGCCAATCAGGATAATGATTTTTAAACTTACTCACATCAGAAATCCACCAGATATGATCACCAATGCGATTAGTCTCCACATACTGCCATTTTAACTTTTTATCCGCAATCGCTTCACATTCTTGAATAGCTTCTAACATGGAACAATTACTAAAGCGACTACCACCGATATTATAAACTTCTGCCACTCGCGGAGTCTGATAAAAATGATAGAAAGCATTGACCAGATCGTAACTATGAATATTATCGCGTACCTGCTTACCCTTATACCCATAAATACTGTATTCTTTGCCAATCATCGTACATTTCATTAAGTAGGATAAAAACCCGTGTAATTGGGTTCCCGAATGACTTGGACCGGTTAAACAACCGCCACGAAAAGAGGCAGTTTTCATCTCAAAATAACGCCCGTATTCCTGTACTAATACATCCGCCGCCACTTTTGAGGCACCGAACAAAGAATGTTTACAAGCATCAATACTCATCAACTCGTCAATACCTTGAGCAAAATAAGGATGACTTTCCGAGATTTCCCAACGTAATTCTTTTTCTACTAAAGGCAATTCATTCGGTCTATCCCCGTAAACTTTATTAGTGGAACAGAAAATAAATACTGCTTGGGGACAGTGTTGACGAGTATTTTCTAATAATACTAAAGTTCCGTTAGCATTGACACTAAAATCCATATAGGGATCCTTAGCTGCCCAATCGTGGGAAGGTTGCGCCGCCGTGTGGATAATTAAGGATATATCATGACTATAGGTTTTAAATATATCTGCAATAGCCTCATGATCGCGAATATCTACAGCATGGTGAATGTATTTATCCCCGTAATCTTGGGATAATTTGGCTCGATTCCACTCCGTTGAAGCGTCTTCGCCAAAAAATACCTGACGCATATTATTATCAATTCCAACGACGGTATAACCCCGATCACAAAAAAACCTCACTGATTCGGAACCGATTAAACCAGCAGAACCGGTTACTAGAACGATCGCCATAACTATATCCTGAATTTTTTGCCTAGTTGTTCAGAAATTTCTCAAGTTGAGAAAACTTTCTCCGACTTTACTAGATAGGTTCGCCTTTGTCAATTAAACCCGAGGAGATTCCCTTAACTGCGGCAATTCCCTGAAAAATGATCGTCTCATCTACTAGGAGCGATTTAATGGCCTTTTCTTGCCAGTAATCCCTAATTAAGTCCCCATCTCCCCCCGTTAAAATTATCCCGCTCTCTGGATATAAATTTAACCATTCCCGACTGAATTTTTCTATTCCCGCCAAAATTGTATAAATTATCCCACTTCTTATCCCTTCTGCTGTTTCTTTTGCCCACATCTGGGGTAATCTTTCCGATAAGGACACCTCTGGTAAGGCTGCCGTCCGTTCCCTTAAACTGGCTAATTGCACCTTTAACCCGGGTAAAATTGCCCCCCCCACTAGCTTTTTATCCCCATCCACTCCCGTAAAAGTTAAGGCTGTTCCCGCATCGATGACTAAACAGGGAAATCCGTATTTTTTTCCCGCACCTAAGACAGCTAAAGCTCGATCGATGCCGAATGTCGGATATAAATCCAGTAAAGGAATATCTTTTAAAGTAATTATCCGTAAATTGTCATAATTTGCCCATAATTCTTTTTGGCTAGGAACCACAGAAGCGACAACCAATTCACAGTTACATTTATTTGTCAAGAGTTTAGGGAAAATTTGTTGCAAAAATTCATTACTTGGGGGTTCCCTCAGGTGGGGAGTATCGAGACAAGCTAACAGGGTTTGACCGCGAAAATACCCCCAATGTAGCCGAGAATTGCCGATCATCAACCCTATCCAGTCAGTATCTTGCTCAGTCATTTAGTTAGTAGGAATTATGAATTGGGGTGTGGGGTGTGGGGTGTGGGATGTGGGGAAATGGGAAATGGGGAAATGGGAAATGGGGTGTGGGGTGTGGGGTGTGGGGTGTGGGGTGTGGGGAGAATAAATAAAATAATCTCCTGTCTCCTGACTCCTGACCACTGACTCCTGACTCCTGATGGCTTCAAGATAGCCGATATTTGGCGGAATTATCTAGAAATCATGACAAAAGTTTTTTAATGGTTGCACAGGCAAGAGAATAAGATAACCTAGGTATAGAATTTAACAAAAAATCTGGTTAACGGACATTGATCAAGTCGATAGCGCAGTGTCAAACGAGTTCTTTTCCCGCTCAGGTATGGCAATTAGATCACGGCTTAACCGTAATTCATCAGTACTTACCCGTGACTCCTGTGGTGGTAGTAGATGTGTGGGTTAAAGCAGGTGCGATCGCTGAACCCGACCCATGGTTAGGTATGGCCCATTTTCTCGAACACATGATCTTTAAGGGGACGAAAAAACTTCCCCCCGGACTCTTTGACTATTTAATCGAAAATTGTGGCGGCATGACCAACGCTGCCACCAGTCACGACTATGCACACTTCTATCTCACCACCAGTGTTGACCAAATTGAACATACCCTACCCCATCTGGCCGAAATTCTCCTCCATGCTGAGATTGACGATGAGGAATTCTATCGGGAAAAAGATGTAGTTTTAGAAGAATTACGCGCCTGTTATGATGATCCCGATTGGATTGCCTACCAAACCCTCTGCGGAAGTATCTATCAAGACCATCCCTACGGACGCTCTATTCTAGGCGATCAACCCCGTTTAGAGCAATTAACCCCCAATCAAATGCGCTGTTTCCATCGCACCTATTATCAACCAGAAAATATGTGTGTGGCGATTATCGGGGGAATTGAACCCCAACCAGCTTTAGAAATTATCCGGCAATCTTTTCGGGAATTTCCCGTCCCCTCGGAATCCCCCTCCCATCTAGTGGCTGCCGAACCCCCCCTGATCGAAATTCGTCGTTCCCAAGTATATTTACCCCACCTAGAACATTCTCGTCTCTTGATGGGATGGACTGGACCAGGATGCGATCGCCTAGAAGATGCCTTTGGATTAGACTTGATTTCGGTAATTCTTGCCGGGGGACGCTGTTCGCGCTTAGTGCGACAGCTGCGGGAAGAAGCGCAAATCGTCCTCGATATTAACAGTAATTTTTCCCTGCAACGAGATTCCAGTCTCTTTACCATCGGTGCTTGGCTATCTAGCTCAGAAACTGAGACAATTGAAGGCATTATCTGTGAACATCTCCAACATCTGCACGATGATCCCGTCACCCCCGCAGAATTACACCGCACTCAACAGTTATTAGCTAACGATTATATTTTCTCCACAGAAACCCCGGGCCAATTAGCCGGACTCTATGGATATTATCAAACCCTGAGAGCTGCCGACCTAGCCACGATCTATCCCCAAGTTATCCAAAGTTTGCAACCATCAGATCTACAACGTCTGGCTCGTCAGTATCTCTCCCCGGAGCGATATGCTATTACAATAATGCAACCCTGTGAATAAACGATGTCCGCTTCCCCCATTCACCGCTTAACCTTAGAAAATGGCATCACCCTTTTAGTGGTGGAAAATACGGCCGTGGAGTTAGTTGCAGGGAGGATTTTTCTCAAAAATGCGGGTACTCGTTGGGAAAAAACCGAAAAAGCGGGTTTATTTCGTCTTTTAGCCGTGCTGCTCACCAAAGGTACAGAAAAGTTATCTTCCCTAGAAATTGCTGATCGCGTTGAGTCCACGGGGGCCGGTTTAAGTGCAGACACGGGGACTGATTATTTTGTGGTTAGTTTAAAGACTGTTACCAAGGATTTTTTAGATATATTGCGTCTAGCGGCGGAAATTATTCGTTTTCCCAGTTTTCCCCCCCCAGAAATCGAATTAGAGAAAAATCTCACCCGTCAAAGTATTCGCTCTCAATTGGAACAGCCTTTTAATGTAGCTTTTAATCAATTACGCGCCGCTATGTACCCAGATCATCCCTATGGTATGTCTTTATTAGGTACGGAGGCAACGGTTTCGCAATTGCAACGGGATGACCTGCTGGCCTATCATAGTCGCTTTTTCCGTCCGGATAACTTGGTAATTAGTCTTTCTGGCCGTATTACCCTAGAGCAAGCAGTAAAAGCAGTGACGGAAATTTTTGGCAGTTGGTCAATTCCCGATCTTCCTTTATCTAGTTTACCCCCCGCCGCTTTTGATTTTCAGCCCACCTGTTTAACTACCGTCCAAGCTAGTCAACAGGCGATCGTTATGTTAGGATACCCCGGCTCTTCTGTACAAGAGGATGATTATGCGGTTTTAAAATTATTGAGTACCTATCTGGGGAATGGGTTATCTAGTCGTTTATTCGTGGAATTGCGAGAAAAACGGGGATTAGCCTACGATGTTTCCGCTTTTTATCCCACCCGTCTCGATTCTTCCCAATTTGTCATTTATATGGGAACTGCACCCCAAAACACAGCCATGGCCCTGTCGGGATTGCGTCAGGAAGCAGAAAGGTTATATCAAGTAACTTTGAGTGAGGAGGAGTTACAGTCAGCTAAAAATAAGTTATTGGGTCAATATGCTCTCGGTAAACAAACTAACGCCGAAATCGCTCAATTATACGGTTGGTATGAAAGCTTAGGTTTGGGTATTGAATTCGATCGCACTTTCCTGGATTCTATTAATCAGATTACCCCCGAACAAGCGCGATCGGTAGCCAGTAAATATTTTCAAAATCCTTACATTTCTTTAGTCGGCCCAGAAAATGCGATCAACGAAATTCTCTAGTCAGAGCAAAAAGCAGCAACAAAAAACTATTGCCGCTGCTATTTTTGATTAACTCCCCGGGTGGGATTCGAACCTACGACCAATCGGTTAACAGCCGACCGCTCTACCACTGAGCTACCGAGGAAGGCTACTCACAATTAATAATTATAATCATAAGTCCCTCAATAATGCAAGTGCTTTCTGGATTTTTTCTCAAAAAAATTTCCGGTGCCGGTAGCGGTGGGCGGAGAATCCACTATTGTGGAGATAAGGACACCATTAAGTCTAGTCTATGCTTGCCCATCACCGCCGTCCCGTTTCCTTCTGTCTGCTCTCGACAGATCTACCCATCCTCTCCACTTTAGACACTGCCGCTACCCTCTACCAAAAGGATCGCCACCGGTTTCATCTTCTCCTCAATCAACCCCCAGTCGCTCTCGCAGAAATAGAGACACTTAAACCCGAAAATAATCAAAATAAATTAATTTGGCTAGAAATTTCGGCCAATCGGGTAATTATGACCATGCAGGGCCAGGGAAAATTCGCCTATCGTCATTTTTGGGAGCAAGGGGTTTTTGGTGTCAGTCGCTACTGGTTAAATGCCGAAAGTTCTCAACCGGGTTACGCTTTTCGCGTCCGCAACTATACCCGTAGTCTCAAATTAGAGGGGGATAATTTCCCCGAATATTTGCGTCTAGAGTACGAATTATGGTCAGATAACCTGATTTTAGGTCATTATGTCCTTCATTTGCAAGTACACCAATAAATCGGGTTGGCTGCATAGAGCTAAAAACTTTGTGGGATAAAACTTTTAGACTTTTTGTCCTCAAAAAGTGCCAGCCGGTGGCAAAATTTAGGCACTTTTTCCCCGAAAATTAGGTAATTGTCGGGTGGATTGAAGACTTAGTGCTACACTTCCCGAAAAGTCGATTTTATTTGAGCTTGTTGTTAGGAATCCACTTAAAAGACGTTGTTTAATCTGGCTAATAAGCTCTTGGGTATGATATGGGGAAAAGTTCCAGCGATTGCAGTAAAATGGGGGAATATGCCCAAAGTTTCCACCTATCGTTACTCTGGAGAGTGTTAGACAGAAAGTTTCTGTATAATATGTAGTTGTGTGTCTATGACGAGGTAATGCTATGGCCCTTTTGGCCGAAGAAATAGTTGAAGAATGGCTGAATAGGCAGGGTTATTTCACCATACGTGGTATCCGTCTTGGCGTTAATGAAATTGATTTGGTTGCGGTGAAGTTCAGATCAGGCGAAAGTCCTGTCTGCCGTCATGTAGAAGTCCAGGCGTCGATGAGGCCAGTCAGCTACATCTCCAAGGTTCCCAAAGCTGCGCGAAAGACTGGTCGGGCTGCGAATAGCGCAGCACGTTCGCCCGAGGAGCTCGTGGAAGGTGTCGCCGAGTGGGTTGAGGGGAAATTCCACGCTACCAAAAAGCGCTCCCTTATGGAAATTCTGTGGAGCGGTGAGTGGTCCTCGGAGCTAGTCATAAATAACGTCAAATCTGAGCAGGAAGTAGAGCTAATTGCCGAGCATGGAATAATCATACACCGGCTTCCAGATATTGTTCGCGAGCTTAAAATTAACAAATTCCCCATCAAGAGTGCTGCTGGTTCGGATTTTATAGACCTGTTGCAGCTATCGCCGTAGTGCGATCGCTATCGCTGTAGGGTGCGTTCCCTAATGCAAGTCCTGCTACAAAGCGATCGCTTTTGGGGAACGCACCATGCACATTGATGGCAGTGCGATCGCTGTTATCTTCTTGATTAAACTCTGAAATTGTCATTGCTTGGGATAGGAACGCCAAGGGCGATCGCTTTTTGGGGATGAGGAGTGCGATTGCTGATCTTGTCGTTTAGGTCGAGGTAACAAAACCCAACAAGCTTTGTTATAATATTTTTGTCATAAAGCAAGACTTATAAAAATAGATTTATGCCAGAAATTACTCGATTTTATGGAATTATCATTAAAATCTTTTTTGCCGATCATCCACCTCCCCATTTTCATGCGATTTATGGAGAATATAACGCCCTATTTAATCTGGAAACCTTAGAAATCATTGAAGGAGACTTACCTAATAGAGCTACAAAAATGGTTGTAGAATGGGCAACAATCTATCAATCAGAATTATTGAAAATGTGGAACACTCAAGAATTTAATAAATTACCACCTTTGAAATAAAACAATGCTTTACCCCAAAATAACATCAGCCGAAATCATTGAAAATTATACTCTATTGGTGCATTTTTCTAATCATCAAGCTAGAAAATATAACTGTGAAAATCTACTAGAAAAAACGATGTTTTCTTCCCTTAAAAACTATACTTTCTTTAAAAACTTTCAACTTGATCCATCAGGTAGCGGAATCGTTTGGAATGATGAAGTTGATATAAGCGAGTATGAAATTTGGATCAATGGAATTGAACTATGATTGCCGATCTTGTAGTGCGATCGCTGTCATCTTGTTGATTAAACTTTAAAATTGTCATTGCTTGGGATGGGAACGCCAAGGGCGATCGCTTTGGGAAGGATCAATTTTTGGGAAATGGCGATCGCTTTTTTTTCATTAGTTCTAACTCATGCTGATTTTGATATAATAGCCATAATTGTTTGACATCTTAAGAGAAAAAATCATGATTAGAGCGATTAAACAGAAAGGAATTGTTGGTAGAGAAGGAAAAATAGAGCTTTATTCTGCGGAACTAGAAGAAGGAACGGATGTGGATATCATTATTTTAGTATCTGATCCTGAACCCGATACAACCGAATATCTTCTTTCAACAGAAGCCAATCAGCGTGAATTATCCGAAGCTATTGACAGAATAGAAAAGAAAGAAAACTTAGTGACAATTACTGTAAAAGAATGGCGTGAAAAATATAGTATTTGATCCAAAAGCTTTTAAACAATTCAATGAATGGGCTATAGAAGACAAAAAACTCTATAAAAAAATCGTTGATTTAATTGACGACATATTGCGCCATCCTTTCTCTGGAATCGGTAAACCCGAACCCTTAAAACATCAACTCAAGGGTTATTGGTCAAGACGCATTAATGATGAACATCGCTTAGTTTATAAAATTACAGAAACAGAAATTATTATTATCAGTTGTAAATTTCATTATGACTAGGCTCAATGTAATCGCTGTCATCTTGTGGATTAAACTTTAAAATTGCCATTGCTTGGGATAGGAACGCAAATGGCGATCGCTTTTTGGGCTGCAGCAGGAGCGATCGCATCTCTCTTAGGGTAGAACGCTGATGGCAATAGTCAACAGCCTACCGGGAAAAGCTAGATTTTGTCACAAAATTTAGTATTACTTAGTGCTGTGTATAGAGAAGTTGCGAATTGTTAACCCTAGCTTTGCTAGGAACGCAAAATATGATATTGTGACACCAAGTCCGTAAAAAACGGCAAGGTTTTCAGTTTTTTAAAACATCAGGTCGCTACATTCTACAGCTATTTTCGCTCAAAAAAACCGATTTTCTAGGCATTTCTATGACTTATCTTGTTGAAAATCCTTCTACAACCTTTTATTCCTATACCGACACGGGGGTTGATCCCCTAAAAATCGCTCACGGAGTTTATATCACGGTTCACGGACATTTTTACCAACCACCGCGAGAAAATCCCTATCTAGACAGAATTGAACGGCAACCGAGCGCCCATCCCTTCCACAATTGGAATGAACGCATCCATCACGAGTGTTATCGTGCCAATGCTTTTGCGCGCATTTACAATGACCGGGGGGAAGTGCTCAAAATAGTTAATAACTACGAATATCTCAGCTTTAACATCGGGGCCACCCTGATGTCATGGATGCAATCCCACGATCCCGAAGTTTATCAACGCATCCTGGCAGCGGATCAAAAAAGTTGTCAACGCTTAAACGGTCATGGTAACGCCATCGCCCAGGTCTATAATCATATCATTCTGCCCCTAGCCAACAAACAGGACAAATACACCCAAATTCGCTGGGGAAAAGCCGATTTTCAGCACCGTTTCGGCCGGGATCCCGAAGGAATGTGGTTAGCAGAAACAGCCATTGATTTAGCCACAGTGACAGCTTTAATCGATGAGGGGATTAAATTCACCATTTTAGCCCCTTCCCAGGCCCTGCGCTGTCGTCCTTTCCCTAGCGACCATGATCCCCATCCCCAATGGCACGCGGTGGCCGGAGGTCAAATCGATCCCACCCGTCCCTATCGCTGTTACATCCCCGATGGTCGTTATCTGGATATTTTCTTCTACGATGGTCCAATTTCTCGCGATATGGGCTTTAATGATGTCCTAGCCAGCAGTGATTTTCTCGTCGGTCGTCTGGGACAAGCAATTAAAGGGGATCATCGTCCCTCCCAGTTAATCAGCGTCGCTACCGATGGGGAAACCTTCGGCCACCACAAACGGGGGACAGAGAAGTGTCTTAGCTATGCTTTTACAGAATCTTTCCCTAAAAACGGCTGGACAGTCACCAATTTCGCCCATTATCTCAGTATTTGCCCCCCCACTTGGGAAGTGGAATTAAAACCCGTGACCGCGTGGAGTTGCGTCCATGGCGTAAATCGTTGGCAGGATGACTGTGGTTGCGGGGGAGGGGGAAATTACCAGCAAAAATGGCGTAAACCCCTGCGGGAGTCCCTAAATTGGCTCAGAGATGAGTTAATTAAGGTCTATGAGATTCAAGGACAGGAATTTTTCCGCGATCCTTGGCAGACAAGGGATAACTACATTGCAGTTATTTTAGATCGATCCCCAGACGCGATCGAACATTTCCTGGCTGTGCATCAAAGTCGTACCCTGAGTAAAAGCGAGAAAATCGATGCTTTGCGTTTATTAGAAATGCAAAGACAAGCTTTATTGATGTTTACCAGTTGTGGCTGGTTTTTTGAGGAAATTTCTCGACCTGAAGGTACGCAAATTTTGAGATATGCTGGCCGGGCCCTGGAATTAGCTGGAGAAGTGGCCGGAATTCAATTAGAAATGAATTTCCTCAGTCGTCTAGCTTTCGCCCCCAGTAACGTTAAGTTATATCAAGATGGGGCTGATGTCTATCGACAATTGGTCACTTCTGCGCGGGTCGATTTGGAACGGGTGGCGGCCCATTACGCCATTAGTTCCCTATTTACCAATTATCCCAGTCATCATCGGATTTATTGTTACAATGCCCGTCAATTAGATTATCAAAAACAAGCGATCGGGTCTTTAACTTTAGCGGTGGGACAGGTGGAATTAACCTCGGAAATTACCCAAGAAAGTGAACATTTTGTCTTTGCTGTTCTACATTTAGGAGGTTGGGATTTTTACTGCTGCATTCAACCGTTTAACAGTCGGTTAATCTACACCAATCTTAAGGATCATCTCTTTGAATCTTTACAACAGGCCAGTGTTTCGACCATGATCGTAGAAATGGGGCGCGGATTGGGAGAAAACTTCTTTGCTTTACCCCATCTTTTTGCCGATGAAAGACACCGAATCATGCAGAAGGTGACAGCCGAAACTAAAAAACGTCTCGATCAATTATACACCCAAGTTTATCGGGATAATTACGGCATTTTAGCGGCTTTCCAACGGGATGAGCTGCCCGTACCTCAAGAGTTACAGGTAGCGGCCGATATTGCCATTTCTCACCGTTGTTTACAGGTGATTAATGCCCTAGAAAAAGATTTTGAGCATCGGCAAGTGACGGAGAATAATCTCGATCAATTATTTGCTATTGCTAAGGAAGCCAATCATTTACACTGTCAATTAAACATCCCCGAAGCGCGTCAAATCTTAGAAAGTCTGCTCTGGCAATCTCTTGAGAAATTATTACACGATGGCGATCCTTTAACGGCGGAGGAGGATACTCGTCTAATCACCCGTTTAATTGAAGTTAGCCAACAATTAAAGCTAGGATTATCCCTTGATCGCTCTCAGGAGTTATACTATTATTATTTCCATGATCGTCTAGTTCCTAATTCTTTGCGGTCTAATTTAATAGGTGCTGCCTGTCCCTGGCCGATGACTCAATTAAAGTGGTTATTACTATTAGGACAGGTGTTAAAAGTTGATGTGAGTATTTGGCTGTGAAATCAGTCAAAGGGTGGGCAATGCTCACCCTTTAATGATTAAGTGGGTTATACTAAATCCGGTTATTAAAAACTGATTATTTATTCCCCCTTTTGCCCCTTGCCTCTTGCCTTTTGCCCGTCCTGATATATAGCCTATACTCAACGGATTTAGTATTAGGTGATGATTGCCCTAGAACTCAGGTTAACCCAGAGACTAAACCCTTAGATTTATAATGGATCATAAGTCTCTCATTGAAGGTTTACATGACTATCACGCCGATTTATACCGCCTCAGCCAGCACAGTAACCCAGTATCCCGATGCTTTTGGGCGTTTTGGACGCTACGGGGGCAAATACGTCCCAGAAACCCTGATGCCAGCCTTAAGTGAACTAGAAACGGCCTATAATCAGTATAAGGACGACCCCGATTTTCAAGAAGAATTAAATCAACTGCTCAAGGATTACGTCGGCAGACCTAGTCCCTTATATTTTGCCGAACGTCTCACCGCCCATTATGCCAAAACGGACGGTACTGGGGCGCAAATTTACCTAAAACGGGAAGATTTAAACCATACCGGGGCCCACAAGATTAATAACGCCCTTGGTCAGGTTTTATTAGCCAAACGCATGGGTAAAAAGCGAATTATCGCCGAAACCGGGGCAGGACAGCACGGCGTGGCCACCGCTACGGTTTGCGCTCGTTTTGGTCTAGAATGCGTGATTTATATGGGAATTCACGACATGGAACGCCAAGAACTCAATGTTTTCCGCATGAGACTGCTTGGCGCAACGGTGCAACCCGTGGCCGCCGGGACGGGAACCCTGAAAGATGCCACCTCGGAAGCGATTCGCGACTGGGTAACAAATGTGGAAACTACTCACTACATCCTCGGTTCTGTGGCAGGTCCCCATCCCTATCCGATGATGGTGCGCGATTTTCATGCGATTATTGGTCAAGAAACTCGTCAGCAAAGTCTGGAAAAATGGGGCGGTTTACCGGATATTCTCCTCGCTTGCGTGGGGGGTGGTTCTAATGCTATGGGTTTATTTCATGAGTTTGTTAAAGAAACTGCCGTGCGTTTAATTGGTGTTGAGGCTGCCGGGGAAAGTATCGCCTCTGGAAAACACGCCGCCACCCTTACCCAAGGTCAACCGGGGGTTCTACATGGAGCAATGAGTTATTTATTACAAGATAGCGAAGGTCAAGTTATCGAGGCCCACTCCATTAGTGCCGGTTTAGATTATCCCGGAGTCGGGCCAGAACATAGCTTTTTAAAAGATAGTGGTCGCGCCGAATATTACAGTGTTACCGACAAGGAAGCACTAGAAGCTTTTCAACGAGTTTCCCGTTTAGAAGGGATTATTCCGGCCCTAGAAACTGCCCACGCTTTAGCTTATTTAGAAACTCTTTGCCCGCAAGTAAGTGGTAGTCCTCGCATTGTTATTAATTTCTCTGGACGGGGTGATAAAGATGTGCAATCGGTGGCTAAATATTTATCGATGAATGGTTAACAGTGAGCAGTTATCAGTTAACAGTTATCAGAGGGACAGCTATTGTGCATCTAAATTTTATATTCATTTTGACCTATTCTCTGTTCTAGACTAGCTTAATATGAAAAGTTCTTTTAAGAAGGGTTATCAGTTAGGAATTTTGATGCTTGTATCGACAAGTTTAATGGCCTGTAGTGCCTTAAACTATAGCTCTTTTACGGAACTTGTACCATCTTTCTCTCCCGCTCCTTCTCCCTCTCCTTTAGATGCGGCAACTTTACTTGTTTTAGAGAATAAAATCTATCAACAGGTAAATCGCTATCGTCAATCTCGCAATTTATCTCCCCTACTGTTAAATCGGGCAATTTCGCAACAAGCAAGATTACATAGCCAACGTATGGCCTCGGGTTTAGTTCCTTTTAGTCATCAAGATTTTGACAAAAGAGTGCAAACTATTGGCGTTTCGGTTCCCTATGAAGCGGTGGGGGAAAATCTGGCAGTTAATCAAGGTTATGATGACCCAGTAATGATTGCTGTGGATGGTTGGATTAAAAGTCAAGGTCATCGGGAAAATATGAAGGGAGATTTTGATAGTACTGGGATTGGAGTAGCGACGGATAATCAAGGAAAATTGTACTTTACTCAAATATTTTTAAAACGTCAATCCGCTCCCGTTTCTACTAATCCCCTTAGCTACGATTCTATCGGGAATCAATCTTTTTTTATTACCCTCGAAGAAAACACTAATTATCAAGTTAATCGCTACCGAATTTCTCAAAATTTACCGCCCCTACGTCTCGATGCTCGTATTAGTCATGAAGCGCGCTTATTTAGTCAAAAAATGGCCAATAAACAGGCTCCTTTTAGTCATGATGGTTTTGAGGGAAGAGTCAAGGCAGTACAAAGGAAGATTCCTTTAGAAAAAATGGGCGAAAATTTGGCTTTTATGAAGGGATATCCTGACCCCGTTAGCGTTGCCGTCAAGGGTTGGATTAATAGCCCCGGTCATCAAAAAAATATGGTTGGTGATTATAATCTTACCGGTATCGGTATCGCTAAAAATAATGCTGGTGAATATTATTTTACACAACTTTTTGTTAAAAAGCGTTGACAAAATGGTCATGATGATATTTAAATTTAATTATCAGTTTTTAACATCAGTTATCAGTTATCAGTTATCAGTTATCAGGGAAATAAAGGCAGTCGTGCGATAGGCAAAAGCATGACAAATTTCCCTCCTGTCTCCTATCTCCTATCTGCTAACTATATGAACTTAGACAATTTTCAAGTGTGCGATCGAGATTTAAGCGATGACCTATTATCCCGTTATCTAGGGGTTAATTCGATCGCTGTAGATACAGAAACTATGGGATTAATCCCAGGACGAGATCGACTGTGTTTAATTCAACTCTGTGATCCCAGTGGTTTTGTCACCGCTATTCGCATTTTTAGGGGGCAAACAGAGGCTCCTAATCTCAAAAAGGTCATGGAGGATGAGCGGATAGAAAAAGTCTTTCATTTCGCCCGTTTTGATGTGGCTCAATTGTCCCAAACTTTTGGCATTGCGACTCAACCGATTTTCTGTACCAAAATCGCCAGTAAACTGGCTCGGACTTATACTAGCAGTCACGGTTTAAAAAGTCTCGTGCAGGAATTAGAAGGCATAGAATTAGACAAAACCGCTCAAAGTTCTGATTGGGGAAATGCCGTTAATCTTACCCCAAAACAACTGAGTTATGCCGCCAACGATGTGCGCTATTTACTCTCAGTGCGAGATAAATTAATTGTGATGCTGCAAAGAGAAGAAAGATGGGAATTAGCCCAAAAATGCTTTAGTTGTATCCCCATCTTCACCGCTTTAGATTTACAGCAGTATAAAGATATATTTGAGCATTAGTCAGCAAAAGTTACGGTCTATTTAATAAGTAAATAGAAGATAAATTTTGTCTTTTATCCCCCCTGCCCCCCTTGATAAGGGGGGTGCCGATAGGCGGGGGGATCGCCCTTAATAAGGGGGTATCTGACAATTTTTAACACCCACCTACTTAGTATGATTGACTCCCAATCGAACTTTAAAAACCCAGTTATGGATTGTTTCTCCCCACTTCCCACTTCCCTCACTGATGACTGATCACTGATCACTGAAAATACTTCCTAGGGCTAAAAGCTGCCAAGATCAGAAAAAAGACCGCTATGATCGAAAATGGAAATCATCGTCATTGGTAGAGAATAGGTAAAAAATCTATGACATCTTATGCGGCCTCCTCTGCACGAGCCGAAATGAGCGAACTTCGGCGCCTAAAAACCCTGCTACCCCCAGAATTACAAAGCTGGGTAACGGTAGAAGGTTCCACAGAGATTAACCCCCCCCTGATCCGTTGTGAAGAAATTGGCAGAGATGAGGTAGAAATTCAGATAGATTTGGCAAAATGGGAAAATTTAGCCATCGATCAGCGTAATTTGCTCTTTTGGCATGAAGTGGCCAGGATTCAAAATGATAGTATTCCCCGGGAAGGCTGGGAAATGGCCGCCCTCGCTATTGGTTTAGGTGGTGCGGTGGGGGAATTATGGGTACAGGACGGTTTATTATTGCTCTTGGCCATGGGATTGTGTGGGATTTCTGGTTATCGTCTCTGGCGCAAAAATAATGGCGATAAAATTCTCAAAGAAGCGATCGAAGCCGATGAAAAAGCGATCGCCTTGGCCACTCGTTTCGGTTATTCTCTTCCCAACGCCTACAAGAGCCTAGGCAGTGCCTTTAAAACCCTAATCGAACAAACACCTAACCGTCGTCTGCGTAAGCGTTATGAGACCCGTTTAGATGCCCTAAGGAAGAGTGCGGCGAAAGCGAAATCCCAAACCCAAGGCCGTCCGCCTTTAGGTGAGATTCGTTAGCCGATAATCACAGGTAATCTGTAACATTGCCTATTGGTATTTGGGGAAAAGTGTAGTAAACATTTAAGTGGGTCATCAGGCCTTGTTCATCTATCAAATCATCTTTTTGTGTCGATGACTTCCCAAATCCCTGAAACGCGTTTTCTGATCATTCCGATGGAGTATCCCATTTTGCGGATACCCGATCGCTTGACTGTCCTGGAAGCACTACAGTTCAAGGATATCTTTCACCATCTCATCACCCAAACACCCACTCCCGAAAAAGTCATTCTCGATTTCAATGCCACTCAATTTATGGATAGTAGTGGTGTGGGTGCTTTGGTGCATAATCTCAAAGCGGCCAGGGCAGAAAATATCGAGTTAGTGCTGGTTAACGTCCATCCCCCAGTGATGGGGGTTTTATCGATTACGGGACTAGATCAATTATTCACTTTTCAAACCCCCCCCCTAGCACCCCAAGAAAATGGCTTTACTGCCACTGAAAACCATCTACTGAAAACCCATCCCTCGATTCGTAGTTGGTTAAAGCGCGGTCTTGACCTTGTTGGTGGGATCGTGGGTTTATTGATCACGGGGGTTATTTTTGTCCCCATTGCTATCGCTATTAAGTTAGATAGTCCGGGTCCGATTTTTTTTAGTCAAACCCGCTGCGGTTGGTTGGGAAAGCAATTTAAGATTCTTAAGTTTCGTTCCATGTGTGTGGATGCAGAAGCACTCAGGGATAAAATCCCCAATCAAGCGCAGGGAGCTTTTTTTAAGAATAAAAATGATCCCCGGATTACCCGGGTAGGAAAATTTTTACGTCGCACCAGTTTAGACGAATTCCCCCAGTTTTGGAATGTGATCATTGGTGAAATGAGTCTTGTTGGCACTCGTCCTCCCACCCCCGATGAAGTGGAACGCTACGATGTTCCCCAATGGCAACGTTTAGATGTAAAACCCGGTATGACGGGAGAATGGCAGGTGAATGGTCGCTCTCAGGTGCATAATTTTGAAGAGGTAATTCAACTAGATTTGCGCTATCAAGAAAATTGGAGTTTAAGCTACGATCTACGACTGATTTTTAAAACAATTTTGATTCTCTTTCAAAAAAACAGTGGTGCCTTCTGAAGTCTTAATTTCCCCTTCTTTCCCCCTTCAATTCCATCTACAAGTCCGGACGGAATTGGCAGCTCTAATCCCAGTCCTACAATGGTTTGAATCCCACGGCTGCCCTTTTTTACCTGAGTCGGTGCTTTGGCAGTGTAAGGTGGCTTTAGCAGAAGGATTTACTAATACTGTCCGTTACGCTCACAAAAATTTACCCCCAACTACACCCATCGATCTAGAATTAACTTTTTCGTCCCATTCTCTAGAAATAAAAATATGGGATCACGGTCAACCTTTTGATCTGCAAGCAAAACTTGATTCTCCACAACAAGATCCCGTCGCACCTTTGGAAATGGAAAGCGATCGAGGATTACTTTTGATGCGTTCTCTTACTGATACTTTACAATATATCCGCACTGGCGAAGGGAGAAACTGTTTAATTCTCCAGAAAAGTTTTTAAGTCAATTTATCCCCTGCTAGAAACTCTGTCCATAGCACAGGTTTCCAGACGAGAAAAAAGAATTATCCCACCCCCCACACCCCACACAAGGGTGGGGAGATGTCCAGGGGGTGCTTTGAGAGAGAAAGTAATTTGATCGTAGTATAACCACTTGTTATTAACTCGCCAACCGACTTTTGACCCAAAATCGTTCCATTTTTGTTGATCATAATTGCCGCTTCCTCCCAAACTTTCATAGATTCTTTTCTGAACAGATATACCGAATTTTCCCTGACTATATTTTAACCAGAGTTGATTGATAGTGGCTAAATCTTCACAGGGAAAGTTATCTATGTCTTCTATCTTAAGATATTTTTCTTTAGTTCGATCGGCAACTTTTAAGAAGAGATTAGCCGTTTCTTGATCTGCCTCTTGCCATTTTTCTTGCGCTAAGAAATCCCGTAGGTTAGTGTAATCAATTTCCTTGGCACTTTTGAGGTTAATTTCCTCCCTGGTGGCGGCTGGAAAAACTGGCAAAACTGTTTCTTGAATTGTATTCTGTGATCGGGGTTTTGGCGGAATCACTACGGCTAATTTTACCGCTAACTCTTGCAGGACTTCCCCGGCTGATTGATAACGTTTTTTGGTGCCAAATTCAATTAATTTATCTAAAATTTTACCTAATTCAACACTAACAGGATTATTAATCAGGTGCTGTCTCCATACCCATTCATGTTCACTCACATCGAATAATTCAAAGGGAGATATTCCCGTTAATAAATAGATACAAGTGACTCCCAAACTATATAAATCACTGCTATTAATCGCTTTGCCATTACTTTGTTCTGGAGCGATATATCCCGGCGAACCGATCACTGTTCCTGTTAGAGAAAGATTAGCAATGGTTATAAATTTAGAGGCACCGAAATCCACTAAAATTATTTTATTATCGCTGGGTCTCCTAATTATATTAGCTGGTTTAATATCTCGATGAATGACTCTTTTGGCATGGATAAAATCAAGAATTGGCAAAATTTCTAATAAAAGATGTTTGATCTTTTCTTCATTGAAAACTCCTTCGCTTTGTAATTCTTGTTCTAGATTTTGTCCTTCAATATATTCTTGAACAAGATATTGTCGCCCATCATTGCTGGTAAAATAGGCATAGAGCGAGGGAATTTGTGGGTGTTGACCGAGATTATCTAAACTAATCGCTTCTTCTCTAAATAATTCCGCAGCTTTCTTGAGGGCATTACTATCTTGAGCGCTAGGAAAAAATTGTTTAATCACACAATAAGGTTGAGAAGGTTTATCCTCATCAATTGCTTGAAAAGTTTTACCGAAACCTCCTTGACCAATTAATTTTATAGAACGATAACGATCTTTTAGTAATAATTGAAAGCGACATTTTTGACAGAATTTATCCGTAGGATCATTGTTATATAGACAATCGGGATTAAGACATAAACTCATTGTTAGTTCAAACAGGGATAGGGAAGCTGTTTCAGTAAACTGATAACTAAATCGAGGTTTCTTCCTCTAGCCAAATTTCTGGCTGTTGATTTAATAAAAGCTGGGCTGCCTCTAACATATCATCAACAATATCGCGCAAATCTTTCTTATTATCGATATAAGCTTTTAACGCTTCCATCGGATCTAATTGATTACCCACCCCTAATTCCGGTAAACGGGGACGGGTTAATTGACTAATTAATTCCGCCCGAATACTATAACTATGGGCAGTTTTTAACGCTTCGTCAAGCTGATTGGTGTTGATTAGTTCTAATTGTTCACTGCGAATTTTATAAACTAAGCGGATAACTGCTTCCTGAATATCGTGTTTTTTGAGAGCTTTCAGCAATTCTTTTTGGGGGTTTTCTGCCTCGGAAACATCCACTTCGATGGAACGGAAAGGACGCACGGGTAAAGGACAAAATTCCCATTTAACCTCTCCTTTAGCCACTTCTATTAAAACATAGCCCTTATCTTCTTTTTCCTCGCTAAAATCCACTCGATCGATGCTCCCCGGATAGACAATGGGCGGATCATTGCTAGGATTAAGATTTTGATGTTTGTGAACATGACCGAGGGCAACATACTCGAATTGTGGACGATTTAGTAGCGATAAAGGCACGGTAAAACCTTTACCAACCGCTAAAAGTCTTTCTGCTCCTAGACTAGCTCGATCAGCCATTAAATGGGCTAATAAAACTGTTGGTACACTTGTATCTAATTGGCGAATTTCTCCTTCTAACACCGGTTCCAAACGGTTAATTAATAATTCATTTACCCCACTCAAGGATAAACCCTCGGTTTCGGGACGGGTTAAGAGAGTGGCGCGGGTTAACCAGGGTAAAGTAATTACTTGGATATCGCCGTTGCGGGTGGTGATGCGATGGGTGGTCAAGCGATCGCCAACAATAAAACCCGGCACCGCTAGGGTACGATAGATGGAGAGACTGACACCGCCATTACCATGAGAATGTTGATCGTGATTACCCACTAATAACACTGTCGGGATATTAGCATCGGCAAGACGACGGAATTGACTGGCAAAAGCTTCGTGAACAAAAGGAGGAGGAGTGGCATCGGGAAAGGCATCTCCCCCAAAAAGCACTAGATCCACAGGGGTGGCAATAGCCCGATCGATACAGAGGCTTAAACTGCCCATAAAATCCTCGAAACGAGTATTTAATCCCGTTTTTGGATTTAAACGTCCATGGGAAAAACCGCTCCCCATGTGAATATCCGATAAGTGCAGTATTTTAATCATAGTAAAGGAAAAACAGGCGTAATTAAGTACACCTGTTCGGGATTATTTTCCTAATTTTTTATCGCCATCTTGACGACGGCGATCGCGCCATTCTGTAGTCGTCAGGTAGAGAATGCCACCACTGACGATAACGAGGAGAATTAAGGCGACTAGAAAGAGAGTGTTCAGAATCAAGGATGTTTCCATGGTATCTATAGATTACCTAGAAACCGTTACGACCCCAAACCACCATGGCGATCGACCAAGTGAACAGGGCGAGAATGCTAACCCAACCAAGTGTCAAAATATCCATAATTGCCTTTGTTAAACGAATTACTTGCGAGTTGACACTCTCCGCCCTAAAAGTGCGGAGATTCTTGGGCTGAATCTTGCCGCTACTAGCAAAGCTAATTTTGGTCTTACAGTTTCATGTCTAGTCCGACTACACCTACAAGGTAAGCACTCTTAAAGACTACTCCCCAAGCGTAAATTTCTGTGTGTCCCACAGTATTTAATTGTTTTTCGCTCTTACCATGTGGACTTACGATGAAAGCTTTTGTACCAGTGATGGTTAGAGATTTAGGGATTACGGAGTGTCGCTTGTTTCCTGCGTTCCCAAAGTCAACGACTCAATTTAATGCTAACATAAAGTCGCCCTAAAGGGCGAGGTTTTCAACCCAAATTTTCGATAATACTTCATCAGTGACTCCGTTTTAGAGAGGCGATCGTGCAAATTACGCTCAAGGAAAGAATCGAATCCATACAGGTGGGGAGTATCTCGGCGCTGGCTTTCCTGGTTCCCTATCTGCTATTTTTAACTGTTGATCGACTATTTTTAGGGGGATCGCTTACAGTAATTGGCGCTTTTGTCAAGATATCCGGGGCGATAATTAGCGGATTTCTCTTCGGTGTCACCTATCGTTATGTCGTCCGTAACGACGATAATCCCCATCTCAAAGATGGTACAGTAGCAGCTTTTGCCCTAGTCCGCGGCCTAGTTCCCCTACAATTATCCACAGACTTGCTCGCTGACAGTGGGCAATTAAGTCTCTTTCTGGGAGAGAGCTTTATCTGTTTTTTATCCTCTCGTCTGCTCTTAGAGTTGACTAAGCTGCGTCAATAACCGATCATCTTTTTGCCTATCGGGAGTCAGGAGTCAGGAGATAGGAGTCAGGAAATAGGGTGATAAGGTTTTGGGGTGATAGGGTGATGAGACAACTTCCCCACACCCCACACCCCACACCCCACACCCCACACCCCACACCCCACACCCCACACCCCACACCCCACTTCCCCACACCCCACACCCCACACCCCACACCCCATGGCTATTTGTATTCCCGTTAATTTACCCGATCGCTCCTATAATATTCTGATCGAGAAGGGCAGTTTAGCCAATCTCGGTGCAGAAATGAGCCGGTTAAACTTAGGTAAAAAGGTTTTATTGGTTTCTAATCCCGAAATTTTTGACTATTACGGACATACAGCCGTTAATTCTCTAGAAAAAGCGGGATTTACCGTTTTTACACATCTGATCCCCGCCGGCGAAAATTATAAAACCCTCGATTCGATCGCCCAAGTTTATGATACTGCCCTCGCTCACCGGTTGGAACGTTCCTCGACTATGGTTGCCCTCGGTGGTGGTGTGATCGGGGATATGACCGGATTTGCGGCAGCCACATGGTTACGGGGCATTAATTTTGTCCAGGTTCCCACCACCCTGTTAGCGATGGTGGATGCTTCCATCGGGGGTAAAACTGGTGTTAATCATCCCCAGGGCAAAAATCTGATCGGGGCGTTTTATCAACCGAAATTAGTTCTGATCGATCCTGACGTGCTTAAAAGCCTACCCGTGCGAGAATTTCGGGCTGGAATGGCAGAAGTGATTAAATACGGTGTAATTTGGGATTCTGAGTTATTTCAACAGTTAGAAGACTCGGACAATTTAGCTAGTTTTTCTCAGATTGATGGCGAGCTATTGCAAACAATTATTACAAAGTCTTGCCAAGCTAAAGCAGATGTGGTATGCACAGACGAAAAAGAAGCGGGTTTGCGGGCGATCTTAAACTATGGTCACACGATCGCCCACGGCATTGAAAGTCTAACGGGATATACTAGCGTTAACCACGGGGAAGCGGTGGCGATGGGGATGGTGGCGGCAGGAGCGATCGCTGTTAAACTGGGAATGTGGACCGCCGGGGAAAATCAACGTCAAACCGATTTAATCGAAAAAGCCGCCTTAGAAACCCGTATTCCGCCTTTAAATGCCGATGAGATGGTTAATGCTCTTACTGCCGATAAAAAGGTTAAAGATGGCAAGGTTAGATTTATTTTACCAACGGCAATCGGCCAAGTTACCATTAGCGATCGAGTCACCCCCACCCTGGTGCGCGAGGTGTTATCACCAACCGAATCCGGGCAGTAAAAGCTTTTTCAATTGTTGCATCGCTTGTTCCGTAACATCCCGGTATTTTAAATCTCCCACGAGAATACGTCCCATCATTTGACTGGCGATCGGGCGTTTAACGGCGACATTGTAGGCGATTTGGGTAAATTGATAGAATAAACCGGCTAATTTGGCCGCTAAAGCCATATCTTCCCCCCATTCTTCCCGAATTATCCGACTATAGCCCGCTAAAGCCTGATTATCCCCGGCTAAAGCTCGATCGATCGCCTCGGCTGCCTTAACTCCCGTCAAAATTGCCGGACGGATACCCTCACCGATGAGCGGATCGAGAATACCCGCCGCTTCTCCTGCAATTAAGGCATTTTGGGCGTGTAGCGGTTGATTTCCATTCCAAAGGGCTAAAGCATACTCACTATAGCGATAATCCTGTAAATTCCAGTCCTTTTGACGGGCATAATTTAACAGTTGTTTTTTCAGCTCCTCGGATTTGATGCTGCCCTTAAAACAACCACCGCTAATTGTGTAACCATTAGACTTGGGAAAAGCCCAGATATAACCATTTTTTAGGGAACCAAAATCAAAAAAAGCTTTTTGGGGGGGAATAGTCGCTTCTGCGTTAGTAATTTCGAGAGTAGCCCCGATCGCTTCGTTTTTTGCTGGTAATCCCAACCAGCGACTGGTATTGCCCCTAACACCATCGGCAGCAATCAGATATTTGCCTGAAAATGTTCCTTGAGATGTGGTAACTTGCCAGTGATCTTGGACAAATTTGATCTGGGTAACTTCGCTGTTATCTTGGATAGTTGCCCCGACTGCGATCGCCTGTTGACCTAAAAAATCATCGAAACGATCCCTTTGTACCATCCACATCGGTTCTAGCATATTTAACTTAGTGGTGACGGCATCCCCCTGTTTCCAAGTAAACTCCACTTGCGTGACGGTATTCTCGATCACGGGGGTAAAGTCAAAATCAAACCATTGCTTAATTGCCGGGGATACCCCCCCACCACAGGGTTTATAACGGGGTAATTTCGCTTTATCGAGAATCAGAATCGATCGTCCCTTTTTAGCTAGATGATAACCCGCCGTCGCTCCTGCTGGTCCCGCACCGATGATAATACAGTCAAACATTTGTACTAATTTAAGTCGTTGAACAAATTTATAGACAATTTACGCTATTTTGGGCAACTTGTGTTGAGTCTGGTTTCTTGTCCCTTCCTCAGGCGGTTGAGCTTGCCTCTCTAGTTTCTAACTGATTTATCCCCCAATGTCCAAGAGAGTCTAATCTCTGGCTTTTTTGGCTAATTGATCAATTATCTTCACCTGATCAATCGTATAATCAAAAAAACTATAACGGCTCGATTATATCATGAAAATTGTTTCTATTAAAATAAAAAACTATCGTATGTTTAAAAATATACACATAAGAAATATTCCCCCTTTTTGTGTGATTATTGGAGCTAACGGCACGGGAAAATCTACTCTATTTGATATTTTTGGGTTTCTGCGAGATGCCCTTAAAAACAACATTCGCCAAGCTTTACAAATTCGCGGCGGTTATAGAGAAATTATCACTAGAGGTCAAGAACAGGAAGATATTGAAATCGAGCTGCAATTTCGCATGAAAATCTTAGATACAGAACGTCTGGTTACTTATCAAATCATAATTGGACAAAACAATAATCGCCCCGTTATCAAACGCGAAATACTTCGCTATAAACGGGGTGAACACGGTAAACCTTTTCATTTTTTAGATTTTCAACTTGGTCAAGGATATGCTATCACCAACGAAGAAGATTTTAGTAAACCGGATAAAGAACTCGATCGAGAAGAACAACAGCTAGAATCTAACGATATACTAGCAATCAAAGGATTAGGACAATTTCAACGTTTTAAAGCCGCTACAGCCTTTCGTTCTCTGATTGAAAATTGGCACGTTTCTGACTTTCATATTAGCGAAGCTAGAGGAAGTAAAGAAATATCTTACGCTGAACACTTATCCCCCACTGGCGACAATATAGCTACAGTTGCTCAATATATTTATCAACAATATCCCGAAATTTTTCAGCAAATTCTCGAAAAAATGAAACAACGAGTTCCGGGTATTTCCTCTGTGGAAGCCAAAGAAACCGAAGACGGTCGCTTGATTTTACGTTTTCAAGATCAGGCCTTTAAAGACCCTTTTATTGATCGCTATGTTTCTGACGGGACTATGAAAATGTTCGCCTATTTAATATTACTATTCGATCCCAATCCTCATCCCCTACTCTGTGTCGAAGAACCAGAAAACCAACTTTATCCTACTTTATTAAAAGAACTAGCCGAAGAATTCGCCCACTATAGCGATCAGGGGGGTCAGGTATTTGTTTCTAGCCACTCCCCCGATTTTATCAATGCGGTTCCACTAGCTAGTATTTTCTGGCTAATTAAATCCCAAGGTATCACCCAAATCCATAGGGCTGCCGATAGCGAAATCCTCAAAAACTTAGTAGCGGAAGGCGATTTACCCGGCTATCTTTGGAATCAAGGCTGGTTTGAAGGAGTAGAACCCTAATGAACTATGATATCGTATTTTTGCTAGAAGAGTCATCTATAAAAAATGTGTTAGAAGAACTTTTGCCTAAACTTATTCTCCGAGAAATCAGCTATATATGTATTAGTCATCAAGGTAAACAAGACCTAGCAAAATCTATTCCTATAAAACTCAAAGCTTTCAATAAATCTAGTCCCAATACCAAATTTATTATTGTCCATGATCAGGACTCCCACGATTGTCAAAAACTCAAAAAAGACCTAGGAGAAATTTGTCAAAATGCCAGTGATGCTCAAGTCTTAATTCGGATTATTTGCCATGAATTAGAATCTTGGTTTCTGGGAGATTTAGCAGCGGTGGCCAAGGCGTATAATTTAAATAGTCTCGGCCAAAAACAAAATAAAAGTAAATACAGAGAACCGGACCTGCTTAACTCGGCCAAACAAGAATTAAAAAAGCTAGTGAAAGAGTATTATGCAGGAACCCACTCTAAACAGATTGCCCCCCATCTTTCCCTAACTGAAAATAAATCGCGTAGTTTTCAAACTTTTATCCAAGGTATCAAAAATGTTGTGGAAATGATACAACGCCCCAATCCGAACCCGAACTAAAATAGACCTCGACCTAATATAATTAAAAGCCTGTAAACTCCTAACCAGGGTGATAATTTCTATCGATAAGATTTTTGCGCCCAAAAATATTCCCCCCGGCAGAACCGAGGGGAAAGTGGAGAAAAACCGCTAATCTAGCAGTTTAAGGCTAAGTCTTGGGATTCTTTTTTCAAGAGATTAACGAGGGTTTCATCCCCATTCTCTTGAGCGATTTGTAAACGACGTTCCAGACGAAGACGAATATTGCTCAGATGGACGCTAGAAAGGGTTTCCTCTTGCACGACAATAGGGGGTTTGACAACCGGCAACGGACAAGTGCTTGGGATGACTTGTCCAGCAAGATGAGGACGGGTGCTGTAGGCAACCCCACGATACTGACGATGCAGTTTCGGCTCTAATTGGAGCATATGGCGAGGATAATGGTGATTCCAGTCTTGACCTCGGTATTTACCCCCGATATCTCCAGTCTTCATCTCCAAGGGGAGAGAATCCCTTTCGTACTTAACTCCTCGATAGGCTAACATAATATCACTGACTCCCTGCAATGCTTTAAAGTGACTTTAATCCCCCTTGTCGTCCCTATTTAGGGTCAACAAACGAAAAGATCTTATTTCTTATTCTGTATCTATTTTTACATTTTGTTAGGGAAATTGAAAAAACTTTATAAAAATTTAATATTTTCTAGTTGGCCATAGTATCCTTTTCCGGCTGAGTTTGGTTGCCCACCAAAGGAGCCTCTAGGGATTTGAGGATTAAGGGGGATGATTGCCAGATTTTGAGCAATTTTTAACCTCTTCAGGGATAAGATAGTGCTGGTGTCCCCTAAACATTCATCTATGAGCGGCTTTATTATCAAAATAATCTTGATATCGGCTTTAATTTCCCTGGGAATTAAATATCTTGCCCCTTTATTATCGATCGCTCCTGGTCCTCTTAACACTTTAATTCTGGTTTTTACTCCTTTTCTGCTCACGGTTTTTGCCCTCTGGAGACGGACAATAACTGATTAGGAATTTTTCTCCTTACTCATCATGACTTTTGGCAGCAGCTTCGGTTTAGTCCTGTTAGTCTTTTGTCTGTTGATTCTCTGGCAGATTCGACAGATTCTTTTATTATTATTGATGGCGATTCTTCTGGCTCAGATTTTAAATTTGGCTGTGACTTGGTGGCAGCGTCATCACCTGAAGCGTTCCTACGCCCTAATTATCACCCTTTTTGGCTTCTTTATTGGTATTATCGGTATTTTTTTAGTAATTATACCCGCTTTAGTCCAACAATTTCGCCAATTATTTAGTTTATTACCCCAAGCGATAGAAAGACTCTGGGGACAAGTGCATCGTCTTGAGGATTATCTCGATCCTAGTCTGGCCAGTGTCTTTCCAGACTTTAAAACGCTGCTGGCTCAATTACAACCCCTAATTAACCAAATTGCTGGCCGGGGTTTGAGCATTTTTTACGGTACTTTTGGCATTATCCTCAGCTTACTGCTAATTATTGCCCTGAGCTTGATGATTCTCGCCGATCCTGCCGCTTACTACCGTTGCTTTCTGCGTTTATTTCCCGCTTTCTACCGTTCTAGGGTACGATCGATCCTAGAACACTGCGATCGAGATTTAAAAGCTTGGCTAAAAGGGATTTTCTGTCATATGTTGATTATGACCTTGGGCAGTTGTTTGGGTCTATCCCTGATTGGCATTCCCCTCGCTTTTTCCCAATCTATTCTCGCAGGATTTCTCACCTTTATCCCCAACCTCGGGCCGGTTTTAAGCACGATTTTACCCTTTTCTATCGCCCTTCTGGAAGCTCCCTGGCAATCCTGGGCGGTTTTACTACTCTACAGCAGTATTTATCTGTTAATTCAGTATTTCGACCATCATCCACCGTTGCCCATTTTAACAGTGCGGTCGCTCAAGCTCTTACCCGCTTTTACCCTGTTGGCCCAGTTGTTTTTTGCCTCGATTTTTGGCTTTTTAGGGCTATTTCTGGCGGTTCCCCTGACGCTTATTGCTCGTATTTGGCTCAAGGAAGCTTTGATCAAGGATATTCTCGATCATTGGCGGATTAGGGATAAAAAATCTTAAACTGGGGATCTAGGATTCGAACCTAGGAAATGGCGGGACCAAAACCCGCTGCCTTACCGCTTGGCTAATCCCCATTGGACAGACCTTTCTAATATTAGCATTTATCTCCCCGGTTTTGTCAAGAAGTTGATAAAAATTTTTTACTTCGGGATTGAGAGACGCTATAAACAAGGGAATAGAGGGATTAAGGAGAAAAATCTATGGATAATAGCGCACAAAACTGGTACATTGTTCAAGAAAATACGGGAATTTGTCAGATTATAGCCCTAGAAAACGGAAAAACCCCAGTTAATGGTCAATACTGGGGTCCTTTTGCCGAGCGGGGAGAAGCGATCGCCCGTCGGGTGGGTTTAATTCGAGCGGGCAAATGTCAACCTATTGTTTAGCGGTATTGGTGGGCGTTTTCTTGCCTTCAGTGATTTCTTTTTCCAAGATTTCAAAAGCTTTCTTGAATTGAGGATCCTGGAAAGTTCCCACCCGATCCCGTTCCTGTTGAAGATTTTTGCGCTCTTCCTCGCTCAGTTCCGACTCCACATCCGGATGAATACCATCTTTATTGATGTCGCGTCCGTCGGGGGTGAGATACTTGGCAATTGTCACCGCTAATCCGGAACCGTCACTAAGACTGCGTACCGATTGCACTAATCCCTTACCAAAGGTTTTCGTACCGACAATAACCGCCCGATCATGATCCTGTAAAGCTCCGGAGAGAATTTCACTGGCACTAGCGGAACCACCATCGACGAGAACAACTAGAGGTTTATTAGTCAAAGCTTGATTGTTGGCCCGTTGACGTTCCGTCACCCCTTTGCGATCAACCGTAGAGACAATTAAACCATCGGGTATCCACATCCGAGCGATTTCGATGCTGGCGTAGAGTAAACCACCGGGGTTGGAACGCAGATCGAGAATATAACCCTTCACCTGTTCAGCTTCCAATTCGCGAATCGCTTGACTCATATCGCCACTAGCTTGGGCGCTAAATTGATTGAGACGGATATAACCGACTTTACCGATCGGGGTGTTTTCTGTGTGGGCGCGTACCGGGTGAATTTCAATTTTAGCCCGGGTAAGAGTCAATTCTTTCTTCTCCTCACCCCGTTGAATCGTGATCTTAACGCTTGTCCCCACTTTGCCGCGGATCATGCTCACCGCTTGATCGAGTTCCATGTCTGCGGTAGATTTACCATCGATAGCGATAATCACATCTTTGGGCAGCACACCAGCTTTAGAAGCGGGAGTATCTTCAATGGGTGAAACCACGACTAACTGCTTAGTTTTCTCATCTTTGGTCAATTGAATCCCTACCCCGGTCAATTCTCCCGATGTATCGATTCTCATATTGTTAAACTCTTTGGGATCCATAAAACGGGTATAGGGATCATTGAGAGTTTTCAACATCTCGCGGATAGCGGTGTATGCTTCCTCTTGATTTTTGTAGGAACGATTTAAATACTGATTGCGGATGGCGTTCCAGTCCGATTGATTAAAAGTGCCATCTAAATAAGTGCGGTTGATGATCTGCCAAACCTCATCAACGGTTTCCTTGGGACTTTCCTGAAAAAAAGCTTGACTTTGGGAGAGTCGGAATCCCGCCCCCGTGACGGCGACGGTAGACAGGACCACTGCTGTAGCACCGAGAACAAGTCCGCGTTTGTTGATAACCATAGGTAATTTTCGGATAAATTAGGCTGTTCTTGCCGGAACGCTCTTTCGGGCTGACCGTCGAAATATCTTGGCAAAAAGGAGCGTTTAGGTTTACTGGAGACAGACAAAAGAACGCCTGTAGACTACTACTGTTATAACATTTATTATCTCTTTCTTTGTCAAACTGGTTATTTGAGTAGCGATCGAGTTGCCAGCAGCCCACCTCGCGACCTAAGATAGGGTTGGCTGAATAATGGTAAAAACCTTACAGGAAAGGGCTTTTAGCTTGATTGAGAGCTTCCCAAATGCACTTAAATCTGCTAGAATCTCTTAAAACCCTTGCATCACCCTTGCATCTTCTCTAATTAGTGCTAATGTACCGTAAA
>NZ_JADBUZ010000142.1:0-3318 GCF_020245305.1 Microcystis sp. M20BS1
AAATTGGGGAATTGTTGACTGTATTTCTTTTATTGTAATGGAAGAGCGTAGAATAACGGAAGCATTAACAACGGATATTCATTTTCAGCAAGCTGGTTTTCGAGCTTTGTTGAGAGATTAATCTCAGGGCAGGCGATCGCCATTCCCCCATCACCCAAAAGTGATCGCCATTCCCACATCACCCAAAAACGATCGCCTCTCCTCATCATCCAACAGCGATAGCCATTCCCAAAAAATTGCTCCTCCCAAAAGCGATCGCCCCTTCACCCTTACTCTAAAAAGCGATCACCTCTCCCTGTTTTATAAAAAAGCGATACTAAAACCGAACAAATTCGGTGACAATCAGTAGTGAAAAAATTCAACCAATCGATCAGCCACTACCATTGCTACCCGTTCGTCAAGACTGCCAATTGTGGCAACAATTCGGGTTTTGTCAATCGCCCTAATTTGGTCTAAAGCAATACTGCCGCGCACATTTTCTTGATCAATGGGGATTCTTGTTGGGTAATTTTTGACAGTACTGGTGATTGGTGCAATAACGACTGTTCTTAATCGAGCATTAATTTCACTAGGAGAAACAACAACACAAGGTCGAGTTTTTTGCAGTTCAGACCCCCTAGTTGGATCGAGTGCCACCAACAGGATGCTAAATCTTTCTACCATTGATTTTGCCGCTCAAACTCGTTTTCCACCCCTAACCAATCCTGTAACTCGGCTTCAATAGGAGCATCATCAAATAACTCAGCCCAGCCTTCCCTCACCTTCTTTTTAGCACTCAGAATAATTCTTTTTCCATCAACTATCGCCTCAACTTCGTCCAGAAGTTCACACTGTTCCATGATTGCTTGAGGAATTGTAATTGCTTGAGAATTACCGATTTGTACGATTTTTAGCAACATTTTGACGACCAGATAAACATACGATAATTATATCAACTTATACTGATTAGAGAGCGATCGCCCCTCCTCCTCAAAATCGCCCCTCCTCCTCAAAATCGCCCCTCCTCCTCCCCAAAAATGATCGCCTCTCCTCATCATCAAAAAATGATCGCACTACAAGATCAGCTACAAGCTCGGCGATCGCATTAATAAAAATCCAAAAAATCAGATAATTACGGTGAATAACAATCAATTTAGTGCGTTACTACAAGAGCGATCGCACTTATTGACCTCGCCCTGGCTTACAGTCGGCAAAACTTAATGCCTCTGTGTCTAGAAAACTGGCGATCGCCATCTCAAGGATTGCTTCAACGGGATAATCAATTTCAGTAGCGCGAGCAATCAGGGCATCCTGAATCCAGTCTGGTAAGCACTTTAAAATATTTTCCGCATCCGCAGACGAGATTTGCTCCGAAAGTTTCACTTGCATGGGTTAGGACTCCAGTATGAATTTGAACATTATACGGTGGCTCAGTTGCCCTTAAAATGATCGCCTCTAGTTCTAATAGTAGCGCAGGGTTTTTTGAGTAAGGTATTGTCTGCACCGCAATTCGTACCAGCTATTCTCATTTTGAAACGATTTTGCGTTGTTTCAGCGATCTAGAGATTCGTTAAGAATTATTAACCCCTCTAGGTGCAAGGGTTTTAATGTCATGAAACCTTAAAATGAGAATTGCTATATTTTGAGAAGAGGCCGTTCTCTCAGCAAAAAAATAGATTAAAATGAGTGTGTCAGCCTGATTAACAAGATGAGTTATGCCAACACCGACTATCATCGAAACGGATTTGCGCGAAGTTCTAGCAGAAATGAATCAGAAGCTAGATACAATTTCTAAAGATGTGAATCAAGTACAGATTCGATTGGCTACTGTAGAAACCAAAGTTGATAATGTAGAGAAACGATTGGATTCAATGGATAAGCGATTCGATAAAATGGAATTACAGATAGAAAAGGTAGAAAGCAATCAGGGCAATCAGGTTTGGGCTTTGATTGGGATTTTGTTTACGGCGGTAGTGGCAACGTCTATCCGTTTTGTTTTAACAGCTTTACCCTAGATTTCAAAAGAAAACCTGATCGCGTTTTTAAGATTTAATCAACAAGAAAACAGCGATCACCGTTATCTCAAGTCATCTTCGGTCAGATCAGCATCTTTCAAAATACTCTTAAGAGTACCAATTGGTAAATCTTTATTGCCATGAACAGGAACGGATAAAATAACTTTCATTCCCTGTTTTGTATAAATATGATGACTACTACTAATGCGTTTTAACTGCTAACCATAACGTTCAATAATTTTACAAAGGGCTTGGCCAGAAATAGATTTCATAATGATAATTCGACTAGCTCTTTTTCTGCTTCAATTTCTGTTTCTTGACTTGCAACTTCAAGCCATCCTTGAACTGCATCTTGCAACATTTCTAATAATTGTTCGTAGCTTTCTCCCCAGGTATGACAGCCTGGCAATGCCGGTACGGAACCGCACCAAATACCATCTTCTTGCCAGATTAGAGCTTTAATTTTCATGTTATTTTCAAAATATTTGCCTGATTTTACTATGATAATAGAAAAATACGATATGTGATCGCCCCTCCTCCTCATCAAAAAGCGATCGCCCTTTGCCTTCCTATCCCAAGCGGCAGCTTTAAAGTTTAACCAACAAGATGACAGCGAATAACAATCAATTTGGTGTGTTACATTTATAATATAGATATTTCAAGTAAAAATCATTTCACCAACAGATCATGCTTAATTCTATTAACGCATTATTTGACGGAAAGGTCTTTCATCCAGAGCAACCCGTTACATTGAAGGCTAATACTCGTGTTCGCATTATTGTTGATAACTTATCGGATGAAAATAATGAACTCACTTCTTTTTTAGAGACAGCAGAATCATTACAACTAGACGGCCCCTCTGATTGGTCAGAAAATCTAGATAAATATTTATATGGTGAAGAAAAAGAGCATGAACCCTGAGAAATTTCTCGATACAAGTTATGCGATCGCTTTATCTTCATCTACGGACGATTATCATCACAAAGCACTTGCCATTGCCCAACAATTAAAAACTTCAAAAACACCTTTAGTTACAACCAGAGCCATTATTTTAGAGATTGGCAATGCTTTATCTAAACAAAAATATCGCTCTAAGTCAATTACATTATTGTCCTCATTAGAAAAGGACAGAACAGTGACAGTTATTCCCTTATCGGAAATTCTTTATCAAAAAGCTTTTCAACTATATTGTCAAAGAAACGATAAAAATTGGGGAATTGTTGACTGTATTTCTTTTATTGTAATGGAAGAGCGTAGAATAACGGAAGCATTAACAACGGATATTCATTTTCAGCAAGCTGGTTTTCGAGCTTTGTTGAGAGAT
>NZ_JADBUZ010000143.1:0-4313 GCF_020245305.1 Microcystis sp. M20BS1
GAGGTAGTCAGTTACCTAATTTTCAGGGAAAAAGTACCTGAATTTTACCCCCGATCCCTCCAATGGTCGGCACTTTTTGAGGTCAAAAAAGTCTAAAAGCCTTATCCAACAAGGTTTTTAGATTTATTCAGCAAGCCCTAACTACCGGCTTTATTAGTAATGGCGGGAAGCGGATTTGAACCACTGACCTTCGGGTTATGAGCCCGACGAGCTACCAGACTGCTCTATCCCGCGTTGCTTTATTTAGTATAGAACTAAATCTCGGTAAATGCCAAGGAGTTTGTAATATTCCTTTACATTTACCGTCCGACCAGAGGTTAATACTTACGTTCCACGGGGGTGAAATCCTGAATTACCACGGGCATATAGTCGATATCGATGCCGGAGGGGGAATAATAGGCGAGGGTATGCTGAAGGAAATTTTGGTCATCCCGTTGGGGAAAATCTTCGCGGGAATGGGCCCCTCGGCTTTCTTGACGATTGAGGGCAGAGGTGAGGATAATTTCCCCCACCACCATGAGACTTTGTAACTCCCAGGCCTCGATTAGTTCCGTATTCCAGCAATCACCTCTATCATCCAGGTAAATCTGCTCGTATTGGCGCTTTAATTCGCCGATTTGTTTAATTCCCTCGCGCATGGTCGCTTCGGTGCGAAAAACGCCGCAATGTTGGGTCATACAGTCTTGGAATTGCTGACGTAGTTGACCGATGCGAATCGTGCCTTTTTTGGTCAATAAAGCGGTGATTTCCTCTTTGGCATCCTGAAGGTAAATATCGGGATTAAATACGGGAAAAGCGCGTTTTTCGACGTATTTAGCGATCGATTTGCCGGTTCTTCTCCCATAGACCACACATTCTAACAGGGAATTACTACCCAAACGATTGGCCCCGTGAACAGAGACACAGGAACATTCCCCGGCGGAGAAAAAGCCTTCGCTGAGGGTATCGGCACTTAAGCGAACGCGACCATCGGTATTAACGGGAATGCCGCCCATACAATAGTGAACTGTAGGACGGACGGGCATCGGTTCCTCTACCGCATCGACACCGACGAGACGGTGGGCCTCCTCCCAACAGAAGGGAATGCGACTCATAATTTTTTCCCGGCCTAAATGGCGTAAATCCAGATAGACAAAGGGACCCCCGGCGCTACCGTCCAGATTTACCCCCCGGCCGGCGCGAATTTCTAGGGTAATGGCCCGGGAAGTGATGTCCCGGGGTGCCAATTCCATGCGCGAGGGGGCGTAGTCTTCCATAAAACGACGACCTTCGCTATTGATTAAATAAGCACCTTCACCCCGGACCGCTTCTGAGATTAAAACACCGACGGGATAGAGTCCAGTGGGGTGAAATTGGACAAATTCCATGTCTTCTAGGGGAATACCCGCTTTTGCCGATAAAGCTAAACCGTCTCCCGTACAGGCGAAATCGTTGGAGGTGGTGTTATAAACGCGACCATAGCCCCCGGTCCCGAACATAATTGCTTTTGCCCGGAGGATTTCTAACTGTCCGGTGGCGATTTGGTACATAACCACGCCTTTGGCCGTACCTTCTTCGAGGATAAGGCGCAAAACGTACCATTCATCGTAGATTTTTACCTGATTACGGCCTAAATTGCTGACTAATTCGTGCAGCATGGCGTGACCAGTTTTATCGGCGGCGTAACAGGCCCGGTTATGGCTGTGACCGCCAAAGGCTCTTTGGGCAATGCGTCCATCTTCGAGACGGGAGAATAACACGCCTAGATGTTCCAATTCGATGATAACTTCGGGGGCTTCTTGGGTGAGGATATCCACCGCATCCTGGTCAGCCAGAAAATCGGAACCTTTGACGGTATCGTAGGCGTGGGCCTTGGGATTATCTTTGGGGTCAACGTTTTGCAGGGCGGCGGCGATACCTCCCTGGGCAGCGACGGAGTGGGAACGAATTGGGTGGGTTTTGGCAACGACAGCAACATCGATGGTCGGGTTGAGGCGTTTGATTTCTAAGGCGGCGCGGCATCCTGCTAACCCACCACCCACTATAACGACATCGTGTTCTTTCATGGCTGATTTTCCTACGGGCTTCTGTTTCTATGGTGGGGTGAGAATTGCTCGCAAGTCAGTTTTGTAACCGAGACTTTATATTTCAGGAGACAGGAGATAGGAGATAGGAGACAGGAGACAGTAGCCGGTCGTCAGGAGACTATTTTTATTTATTCTTCCCAATTCATAATTCATAATTCATAATTCATAATTCCCAAAAAAACAACCCGCGGCAGTTAACCGCGAGTTATTTTTGCTTAAAATCGGACAATTACTCAACGGTAATCGTTCCGACCATACCGGCGCCGCGATGGGGTTCGCAGTAGTAGGTGTAAGTACCCGGTTCGCTGAAAGTGCTTTCAAAGGACTCACCGGCGGAAAAAGCCAGACCTTTATGGGATAATTTAGCAGCTTGGGCTTCAGGAACCTTGGTGCTATCGAAAACTATGTTATGGGGAGAAAGTTTGTTATTGACCCATTTCACCGTATCTCCTGCTTTAATAGTGAGGGCGGGGGGATCAAATTGTAGTGTACCCGCATCACCGCCCATCTTAACCGTGAAGGTTTCCGCAGCAGCGGAGGCAGTGTTGAAGAAGAAGCTAGAGACGACTAGCACCACGGTAGCGACCAATAAACCTAATTTTTTCATGCTTGTTAATCCTTTACACGAGGGAAGATGACAAGTTTGACAGCCTGTCTTTTGACAAAAAAGTAAAAGTTTGCTTTTAACTGTCCCATTGATTCATTCTACACCAAGTTTGACAGCTTGTCTTTTGACAAGAAAACCGGTTTTTTCTGACGATGGTTGGGGAATTTCTTAAGAAATAGAGGAGAACCAATCGTGAAAAGACTATTAATTTCCCTGTGCTTGCTCTTGGCTGTGGTTACATTCGGTATGGCTCGTCCCGCTTTAGCTGATGGGGCTTCGATTTTCAGTGCTAACTGTGCTTCCTGCCATATGGGCGGTAAAAACGTGGTTAATGCCGCTAAAACCCTGAAAAAAGAAGATTTAGTTAAATACGGCAAAGATTCCGTTGAAGCTATCGTTACCCAAGTTACCAAAGGTATGGGGGCGATGCCCGCTTTCGGTGGTCGTCTCAGCGCTGAAGATATCGAAGCTGTAGCTAACTATGTCCTCGCTCAAGCGGAAAAAGGCTGGTAAAAATTAGTTATCGGTGGCGAGTTATCGGTTATCAGTCTGGTAAGAATTGTAGCGATCGAAATTCTTGGGTCATTTGCTGGCTTAAAATAGCTAATGGTTCATCTCGGGACAAGGTTGTGAAATTGCGATCGTTTTTCTATATTTTAGGTGCGACGGTAATCATTCTCCTAGGAGTCGCTACAGCCAGTTTTGCTTGGATTCTCGCCGATAGTCCTCTGTCTTTGCTCAAAGGTGGGGTGCTGCGGGAACCGATGGCGGCGATTTTTGTGCCGAAACAGGCCCCGGTTATGGTATCCTTGCTGGTCAATCCCGAACGTTTAGAGTCTTTTGGTCAATTAATCGCTACACCGGCTAATCGACGACGTTCCCACCAAGAAATTAAGGATTTAGAAAAAAGTCTGCTCGGCAAAACGGGATTAAATTATCAAAAGGAAATCAAACCCTGGTTAGGGGAGGAAATTACTCTCGCTGTTACTTCCCTAGATTTCGATCGCGATACCGATAATGGTATCCAACCGGGTTATCTTTTGGCAATTCAAAGTAAAGATGGTGAACGCGCTAAGGAATTTCTGCAAGCTTCCTACTCAAAACAGGCGGTTTCGGGCAAATTTGACCTCGTTTTTGAACTCTACAAGGGAGTTAACCTGATTTATCAACGTCCCTTGACCGCAGGAGATAATAATCGTTTTCTCGCTAGTGCCGTGGTGGGTGATACGGTGCTTTTTGCCAATAATATCAAGGTTTTGCGCGAGGCACTTAATAACGTGCAAGTACCGGATTTAAACCTAAAAAATAGCCCTGATTACCGAGAAGCCCTCAAAAATATCACCGAACCGCGTATAGCTATAGTTTACGGCAATTTACCCCCGTTATCAGCTTGGATCGCTAATCAACCCGTCCCGGAGAGTCCCGAAGCAAAACAACGATTAGCCACGGCTTTTTCCCTCAAATCCGGGGGAATAGTCGCTCAAACCGCCTTAATTGGAGTCTTAGGACAGGATGACCAAGCACCAATTTTATCTAGTCCCGTGGGAGCATTATCTTTTATCGGCGAAAATAGCCTTTTAGTCGCCGCTAGTCGCGATTTAAATCGTTTTTGGACTCAGGTAGAGGAGGGGTTAGAAGCA
>NZ_JADBUZ010000144.1:0-4987 GCF_020245305.1 Microcystis sp. M20BS1
AAATCGGCTAAATCCTTATCTGGCAAGGGACTTAATTGATTAGCTCGTTCTAGATTGAAAACAATTGGCAAAAATCGCAGCCATGTCTTTCTATATAAGGGTTTCACCCCTTATAACTCCCGTCCATTGCATAACACAAACTGAAGAACCGATAATAGCTACGTCTGTTGTGAAAAGCTGATAACAATCAATCATATAGTCATTGCCAAAAAGCTCGAACCATTAAAAATTTGATTTCCCCAAAACTTTGCGCTTTAAAGCTAGAACACGAGGACGCGCACCTTGACTAGAAAATCCTAACCCTTCACGGAATATTTCGGGCATATAATAACGAACTGCATCTTCTTTATCCTTGTCCTCATAAATTACTCCCATTTGCTCAAGAACATTGACTTGAGTGCCATCCAGATTAAACTGTTCTAGAGAAAAAGGAATTTTTCTATCACTATATTTATGTAAACTTTCTTCTACCCAGCTTTTAAATATAGGATATTCTTCCTCAGACTCTCTAACTTTTTCTCGACTACAGGGTTCAAGCGCTCGTCGAATCGCTTGGGGAGGTAACAGTCTAGTATTCGACCATTTAGAAAATTGTATTTCTTCTTTTTTTTCTACAGTAATATTAGCAGCATGGTACAAAAATCTCACAATATCCCTCGCTTGCAGTCTTCCATTAAAATCGGTTAAAGCTGCAAAAATCCAATTGTCTGACTTAGCTTCCCTTGCATTATCTGCTCCTAATTTTTTGCCCCAAAGTAATTCTAATTTTTCTTTTAAATCTTCAATTGAACAGCCGACTAAATCCTGAGAGTTAGCATTAATAACCGATGATTGTATGCAGAGCCAATAGGAAAGTTTAAGAAACGATTCTAGATTCCAAGATAGATCATAATTACGATATAAGTTTTCAAATTGTTGCGAGTTTTGTGTGATTGTATATCTCAAGAAATCTCGACGCAGAAAGACAATCAATCCGAGATTAGATTGCCGAATTTCTGATAATTTATTCGGTAAATTATCGATCAAGGCTTTCAAGGCTTTTCGTTCACGGTTATCATTGGCAACATTAGGAAAAGCATCTTCTAATCCATCAAATAAAAATATAATCTTCGAGTTTTTTTGTTGAAGGTATTCATGCAGTTTATGTAATTGACAATTTTCAGGATTATAACCTAAAACTCTCGAAATTTCTTTGATCCAAAAATTTGTCCAATCAACCTCATTCCAATCCTGATTTGATAGCGACTGCGTAATTCTGTCTTTTAAATCCGATGAGAAAAATTGATAATCATTATTAAGAAAATTATTAACATTTTGCCGTGCTTGCTCAAGAATATTTTTGGCCTGATCATTTAAATTTTGTGATTGCAGTAAAGGAAATATTAAACCGAGATTTTCTAGGGAATTTTCTTGATTTTGAGGATCAACTTTATTTAAAAAATTTTCCCAAGACTGTAGGCGAGATAGCTGAATATAATTAAAGGTTTTTCCCGCACCTTTAGCACCAATTGAGATAACATTAGGTAGTTTATCTTGAAAATTACGAGCGAGATTTTTCAATGGCTCGGTAATGAGCAAATCTTCCCCTTGTCCCTTTTCTGCATAAATATATTTATTGCAAGTATCCCTGAGTTTTTTCACATCATCTAAGGAGTTATCTGAAGGTGTGGCTGATGCAATGCTATTATTAGATAATTTATCTTCTGCCCATTGTCTTGCCAGTTCCATCAAGGAAGTTGAACTTAATTTGTTTTGAGCTTCTTCCCAATTGTTAACATATAGTAACTCTTGGGCGAAATCAGTTTCTTTAATATCCAGTCTAGCAATATATAAAATCTCATTTTTGGGTTGAACATAAGCCGACTGTAATTGCTCTAAAATATTCTCAAATGCTGATAAATTTCTAACTTCTGGAGTTAAAAAACTAATAATTATCGAAGGATCATAATAATTACCATCCTTTACTTTTAAATCACTGGGAGCTAGTAAGCCAATTTTTTCTAAAACCATCCTGACACCTCGCCAAGATTGCTCATTAACTGTTGTTACTAAAAATCTTTGGATTCTAGAGTCAAATAAAATTGGGCTAGAAATTTCACTTAATCCTGCTCTTAAATCAATAAATATATAATCTACTGCTAATTTTTGCCCTAATTGATAAATTGCATCCCCTACTTCCCACGCACCCGATGGATTTCTAGCTAAATTCTCTGGAAGTATAGGAGTATCTAAGAGTTCTTCTTCTTCAATAAAAGCGGGGAGAAAATATAAAGTTGATTTATTTTGCTGTTTGGCAGTTTTCTTAATTTCTTGAGTTACCCAAGAGATTGCCACCTCTAGAGATGGATTAGGATATTGATAAACTTCCAAAAAATTGCTCAAAGATACGGTTGCCTGTTGATTTTCATACCTTTGCCAATAGGTTAACCCCGGTGCCTCTAAATCTGAGTCAATAACTAAAATTTTAATTGGTTTATTTATCTCTTTTGCTCTTGCTAAGAGAGCAAGAATATAAGCGGCTAAATGTAGGGTTCTTCCCACACCACCTTTAAAAGAATAAAAAGCAATAATTTCTGGCTTATCTTGATAAGCATTGGGTAAAAAATTATCCGATTGCTCTGAATCTGTATTTTCTTTTAAATAAGCGACTTCCTGCCAAAAAGGTCGAATCGATGGAGAAAAATAAGAACTATTATCTATTAAAATAAATTCTACAGGAATAGAAGCATTATCAATATCTAGCTGAATAATTTGTTCTGATTCTTGATACCAATCTCCGAACCATTCTTTTAATATTGAGTTAGCTTTTGGTTGATCATCTTGATTTTGAATACCAATCTCTAAAGCACTACTAAAACAACTAATTTTAACAATACCATCAGGTAAGTCATTTCCGTTAGCGGTTTCGCGAGCAATTTTTCTTTTAATATCAAACCAAGTTAGTAATGTCCGTCTTCTCATAGTCCCTGCAACTCCTGTTCAATCCAACGTAATATATCTAACAATTTTTTTTCTAATTCACCATCCTTGATATTTTCACAGCATCCCCCATATCGCCACATTTGATTAATTTCACCGGAAGAAAGCTCTCTCTCTTGATTATTTTTTAAAGGTTTCATACTTAATTGTGAGGGAAGTTTTAGTTTTTCTCCCGCAGCTAGTTTGTCTAGTAACTTATTTATATCATGCCGCACTTCAAGTAATTCTCGACAAGAATCGGTGCAATCTTTACTTTGTCTTTTCAGTAAAACCGCTTTGAGACCACATTCAACCGAGTAAAATAGCAATAAACGATGAGCGTTAGTTATGGTTTTGACCTTTGCCGCTCGTTGATTTTCTCTCCATGCTTTTTGTAGTTCTCTGTCTGTAAAAGGAATCACCCAGTCAACCCTTTGCACGATAGGGTTAGATCCTAGCACAAAAAAACCCGCTGGCGCGGGCTTTTTCCACAAAACCAAAGTTTTAATTAACCTAACAACGCTTTTGCCTTCGCTACCACGTTATCCACGGTAAAACCGAACTTCTCTGACATTCCTAGATAAAATATCGTAATTTTGTTAAAATAATCTCAAAGAAAAGCCTCTAAAATCAAAGGTAATGTCCAAAATCGCTAAAAAACTTAGTAATTCTCCTTTTCGTTATCCTGGCGGTAAATTTTATGCCCGTAAGCTAATCTTAGCTTGTCTTCCTAGTCACCATAAGTATTGTGAACCCTTTGCGGGGGGAGCATCTATATTCTTTGCTAAGGAAAGTGTAGCAGAGAATATTCTCAATGACAAAGATGAGGAATTAATGAACTGTTATCGACATATCAAAGATCATCTTGATAGTCTAATTGAATTATTAAAAGATCTAAACGCTACCAAAGAATTACACAATTATTATAAAAATGAATTTCAACCAGCCAATGACCTAGAAAGAGCCATGCGTTGGTATTATCTAAATAGAACTTCCTACTCAGGAATTATGAAACTTGAAAATTGTTATTGGGGCTATGGTGATAAGTATTCTATGCGTCCTGAAAACTGGCCTTCTCACCTAAAAACCACTTCGGAAAAACTGCAAAATGTCAATTTATCTTGTTTAGATTTTGAAGATTTAATCAATCAATTACCCGATGATTACTTTTTATTTGTCGATCCTCCTTACTTTCAAGCAGATCAAAATAAATTCTATTCCTGCTTCTTCAGTCTAGAAGATCATGAAAGGTTATGTAAGACGTTGAAAAAACATCAACATCGATTTAAATTTCTTTTGACTTATGATAATTGCTCCGAAATTAGAGAAATGTATGATTGGTGTATTTCTTTACAAGATAATGAATGGAATTACACTATTAATCGAACTGATGATCAAAAAAATGGTTTAAAATTAGAACATGGTTATCAGAGTGAAAGACGCAAGGGCAAGGAGGTATTTATTGCTAATTATGATCTTCAGAAACCTGCAAGATTTACACCTCTACAATTAAGTTTATTCGATGTATCTTGATTCCTAATTTTAATCAAGTAAATCCTCTATTTTTTCTATCGGGAGCCATGGTTGTAGAGGTTCAGCCGTATTAACATCAAAGAAAATTTTGGGATAATTAGGGATGAAATTACAGTTGTTATCGTGGCATTTCTGGCGAGAACAATTGATATTATTGGTTTGATTTGCTGTTAAATCTTTACTTCTGGCAACGTACATTTTTAAAAGGGCTTCTTCTTGATTATTAATATTAATTTTGCTTAAAAATATTTGCTCTTTTGGTGTGGGCTTCCAAACAAATAGTCCCGTTTCTAAATTGGTCTGAAAAAAAGCATTGGCAAGAGATGTAATCACTAAATCAAAATCTGTTTCAATATATTAGACCTCTTGCATAATTTTTTTATGGTATAATATAAGGTTTTGCTTTTTTCTCAATTCTTAGATTGAAGTGGAAAAAAGAATAAAATGTGATCTTAGGTCAGGAAATCATCTATAATTTTGCTATGTTTATTAGCAA
>NZ_JADBUZ010000145.1:0-22186 GCF_020245305.1 Microcystis sp. M20BS1
AAAACCTTATTTAGAAAGGCATTTGGCGATTTTTGTCAATTGTTTTTTATCTAGAGCGAACTCATCAATTAAGTCTCTTGCCAGAGAAGGATTTAGTCAATTTATGCCCCCCTATCGAACCATAACAAGTAACGAAGAGCCAGTAAGTAGTCGTGCAAAATAAATTTCCTAGTGAAGAAAGGCAAGAGGCAAGAGGTGGTTAGATATGTGTAATTAATTTTGCTTAGGTACTTATTGCCGTTAAATAGGCTACAGACTCTCTTCCCTGCAACCTAATAATGGACAAGGTTTTCGCTTCACCTTTTCAGCCTAGCATCTACATTATAAAAGATACCAAATCGGTTCTATAAGCTTTTCATCCAATCACTAATCAACTGGTTAACCTCTGTGGGAATTTCATCGTGGGGACAATGACCGGCAGTTAGATAATATTCTGTGAGAGAAGGATAGTATTGACGGAATTTGGCCCCGCGTTCCCTAGTATTCATCCAAGGGTCCCCCTCACCCCATAACATCAACAGGGGACAACTTAACTTTTGCAGGAGAATATCCACATTTTCCCCCCGGGGAGATTTAAACACAGAAGCAAAAACTTTGGCTGCTCCCGCATCCAGGGAAGGACGACGGATATCTTCTATTAACTGCTCGGTAATGGCACTGCGATCGAGATATACTTTCTCTAGGGTTTTACGGATAGTTTTGGGTTGACGGGTATAGAGAAATAAGAGATAACTAGCCCAGGGTTGCAGCAAGACTGATCGCAGTAATTTTTGTGCTAAATTAGGCTGACGATTGTTTTCTGTATCGCTAAAGGGACCTGCGCTATTGAGGAGAATTAATCCCCGAACATTCTCAGAGTGATTAGCAGCCACACAGAGAGAAGCGTAACCCCCCAGAGAATTACCCGCTAAAACCGTCGGTTGCCCCACAACTTCCTTGATAAAATCGTTTAATTGTTGCTGCCAAAGATTGCCACTATAGACAAGATCCGGTTTAGCTGATCTACCAAATCCTAACAGATCGATCGCCCATACTTCCCATTCTGAGGCTAAACCTTGCACATTTTTTCGCCAATGGTCGGTGGAAGCGCCAAAACCGTGGACTAATAGTAAAGGGGGTTTTCCTGCGACTCTAGTACCCGCTTGCACATAGTGTATCGAATTTCCTTGCCATTGCCAATTTTGCTTTATCGTCAGAGCATCTGTATTCATCTGGTGTTTTGTTAAGTAATGTTAATAATTCTTAGTCTAACCGATTGAGAAACTGGAGACAAAGCTAGAGATTTTTGACCAAACCCCTTGACCAAAAACGGAACTTGACATATACTTACATACATAATGGGAATCCGTGCCTGCCTGCAAACCCTTCATTTTTGGGCAAATAACCCTAAAAAACACTCTCAAAAAAATCTTGAGCGGGATTAATCTCCTAGTATGGGTGGCTAACCCTAGATAATTACTCCTGAATAACAGGGACAGTTTTTTGCTAATTCTGATAACAGCTATGAAGATTTTGACGATTTTACAGGGATTAATCGACAAAAATCCCTTAACTGAGGCGGATCTAGAAGAATTACTAGCGATCGAATCCTTAAATTTTCAGCAGACTAACCCTCTCATCCTACAGGAAAGGGCGGAACTATTAACGATTCTCTGGCCGCGAGTCTGGCAAAAATGTCAGGAGTTAGGGATAAATCAGCCAAATCAGATTTTGATCAGCTGTTGGCGCTTGTGGATTCCCTGGGCGCTAGAGCTACGCAGCCACGCAAAACCGTTGATTCAAGGCATTTTGGCTCCCCAAGGCACGGGAAAGACCACCTTAACATCCATAATGTCGATTATTTTAGCCTATTTTGATTTAAAAGTAAATAATCTCTCTTTAGATGATATTTATAAGACCTATAATGAGCGAATAAAATTGCGTCAAAAGGATGAAAGATTGCGCTGGCGTGGTCCACCGGGTACTCATGATATAGCATTAGGAATTAAAGTTTTAGAACAGGTTTGTCAGCAAGAAAGTCCGATTTTAATCCCGCGGTTTGACAAGTCCCTGCATCGAGGACAAGGAGATAGAATTGCAGCGGAACAAGTGGAACGAGTTGATGTTCTTTTTTTCGAGGGTTGGTTTGTGGGCATGAATCCAGTAGAAGAAACAGTCTTTGATCATGCCCCTGATCCGATTAATAGCGAGGAAGACCGACAATTCGCCAGGGATAATAATCAAAGATTGCGAGAATATCTACCCCTCTGGTCAAAAATCGATCGCTTACTGATTCTTTATCCCCTTGACTACCGTTACAGTTTACAATGGCGACAGGCGGCCGAAACAAAAGGAGGTATGACCCCATCAGAAATCGAGGAATTTGTCAAGTATTTTTGGAAAAGTTTACATCCGCAATTATTTCTGCCCCCCCTGCTCAAACAAGCGGATATAGTGGTAGAAATTAATCGCGATCATAGTCTGGGAAAAATCAGTTATCAGTGAGCAGTAATCAGTTAAAAGAAAGCTCCGAACTTGTCACTTAACACTATTGACTGAAAACTCACATCTGATAACTGATAACTGATAACTGATAACTGATAACTGATAAAGCTTATGATTGAAGTCGAACATCTGAGTAAAATTTATGGTTCTACCACGGCAATAAGTGACGTGGATTTTACCGTAGAAAAAGGAGAAATACTCGGTTTCTTGGGACCGAATGGAGCGGGAAAAACCACAACTATGAGGATTTTATCTGGGTATATTCCTGCCACGACAGGAACAGCAAGGATAGCAGGATACGATGTGCATCAACAATCCTTAGAAGTGCGTCGTCGCATTGGTTATCTTCCTGAAAATCCCCCCTTGTATCCAGAGATGACCGTGGAAAGTTTTCTTGATTTTGTGGCACGGATTAAAGGCATCTCATCGGGGGATAGAAAAGCGCGGGTAGATTTAGTTTTAGGCAAATGTCAGTTACTAGAAAAAAGAAAAGTTATTATCCGCAAGTTATCCAAGGGTTATAAACAGCGTGTGGGAATTGCCCAAGCGATTGTACACGATCCACCGGTAATTATTTTAGATGAACCGACAGTAGGATTGGATCCGAAACAGATTATCGAGGTAAGAAATCTGATTAAAAGTTTAGCGGGAGAACATACAATTATTCTCTCCACTCATATTTTACCAGAAGTGAGTATTACCTGCGATCGAGCGACAATTATTAATCGGGGTCGCATCGTGGCCAATAATATTACTACCGCTACCCCTGCCGGTTCCAGTTATGAAATTGAGATCGAAGGTGATAGGGATTCCCTGCTAGAAATCCTGCAACAAATACCCCAAGTCGAACAAGCAGCAAAAGTCGGCGATAACCTGCTCAAAATTGTTGGTCAAGCGGGGACAAACCTAGGGGCAGAACTTGCTAGAATAGTTGTCAACAATGGTTATAACCTATTAGAAATGCGTCGCACGCGTAAAACCCTAGAAGATATATTTCTGGAAGTAATCGGCAGCGGGGAAAGTAATCACCAAGAGGAGAGGCATGATCAATAATATCTGGGCGATTTTTCGCAAGGAATTTCAAAGCTATTTTACCGCCGCCAATGCCTATATCATTATGGGTATATTTTGGTTAGTAGCGGGATTTTTCTTTAACTCCCTTCTCTACGGCATTATTCTCGATATTGGTATTCAGGAACAATCGGGATTTCTAGTAGCCAGAGATACGGTATCTGAATTTCTGACCACTTTCATCGGCATTATTTTATCCTCTTTATTGTTGGTAATTTTGCCAGCCCTGTCTATGGGATTATACGCAGAGGAAAAAAAACAGGGAACCCTAGAACTTTTAGCCACTTCCCCCCTGACTAATTGGAGTATAGCCATCGGTAAATTATTGGGAGTGCTGGCCTTTTTTACCGTGATGATTACCCCCCTCTGGATTTACGAAATAGTAGTTTTTAGTAGCGCAGTTCCCCCGGTGAATATAGCCAGTGTTTTAATGGCTCATCTAGGATTAATTTTACTGGCAGCGGCCATCCTAGCCATCGGGATGTTTATATCTTCCCTCACCAATAGTTCTATTCTTGCTTACATCATCACCTTTATCACCATCTTATTTATCTGGATACTGGATGTAATTGCTAACAATGCCGAAACCTTCTTTCGAGATCGCATTGGAGGAGAAGTGGGAGAACAGATCGGATTTTTCTTGAAAGAATTGCTCTCCCATCTATCTTGGTATCAACCCTTTAACAATTTCGTGCGGGGAATTTTTGACAGTAGTAGTTTAGTCATCCTCCTCAGTTATATTCTGCTGGGAATCTTCCTAACTACTCAAGCGATCGAAGCGGACCGTTATCAAAGAAACTAACTATGAGATCCTGGCAAAAATACGGTAAATTTCTCTATATACCCGCCCTCTTTCTGGCTAGTGCCGGCTTAACCGTGGGGTTAATCTCCGGTCAATGGTCATCCCTCTCTCTGGGGTTATTAATTGCCGGGGCTATTCTGTTTCTAGGGTGGCTGTTGTTATTAGTAATCACTTCCAAAGACTTTTGGCAAAAAAGAAGTACCCGCACTGGCACTCAAACCCTCATTACTACTATTATTTTCCTCGGTGTTATCGGTTTAATTAACTTTCTCGCCCTCCGTTATCCCTATCGAGTTGATTTAACCGAAAACCAAATCTTTAGTTTATCCCCCCAAACCGAAAGACTATTAACCAATCTGTCAAAACCAATCAAAGTCTGGATTTTTTCAACCCGGGGAATCAGTGGCAACGAACAGGAACTTTTAGCCAATTATCAACGCAAAAATCCCCAATTTCAGTACGAGATAGTTAACCCGGAGAAAAAACCCAATATCGCTCAGGAATTCAAAAAACTAGCCGATGATAATTTGTCCAGAGTCTATCTACAGTATGGTGACAAAAAACAGCCTCTGAAAACTATTAGTGAAGAGGAAAGTCTCACGGAAGCGAAACTGAGTAACGCCATCGAAACCGCTAAAACCGATCGCACTTTAACCGCTTACTTTCTGCAAGGTCATGGAGAAAATGCCATCAAAGAGCCTCAAGGTGGATTAGTGCAAGCAGTCAATAGTTTAGAAGCAAAAGGTTATCAAGTAAAACCACTTAATCTAGTGGAACGTTCCACCATTCCCAATAATGCCGATGTCATTATTATTGCCAGTCCCAAAAGAAAAATATTTCCCCAGGAAGTCACCGCGTTAAAAAACTATCTTGAGCAAGGGGGCAAAATTTTATTAATGATTGACCCTCAAACCGAAACCGGATTAGAACCCTTATTAACCCCTTGGGGTGTGAAACTAGATAATCGGATTATTATTGATGCTTCCGGTGCTGGGGAAATCATCGGTTTAGGTCCGGCTAGTCCCATTATTACCAATTACGGTAATCATCCCATTACCCGGGATTTTGCTAACGGTATTTCTATCTTTCCCTTTGCTCGTCCCATCGCTACCGTTCCCATCGAAGGAATTGAAGCCGTATCTTTAATGATTACTAATGATAAAATGTGGGCTGAGAGTGATTTAAATGATCAGAATCTCCAGTTTAACCCTGAAAAAGATTTAGCTGGCCCCTTTGATCTAGGAGTTGCTCTGACTGGAAAAAAAGGTAAATTAATCGTGATTGGTAATGCCAGCTTTGCCAGCGATGGACTGTTTGAACAACAGTTAAACGGAGATATATTTTTAAATTCTGTGCAGTGGTTAGCCAGTGGTGAAACAGCCACCTTATCTATCCGAGCTAAGGAACCAGAAAATAGAAGAATCAATTTAAATCCCCTGCAAGCTAACGCTATTTTTTGGATAGCGATGGTAGTAATGCCTTTAGTAGGATTTACCCTAGCTGGATTGACTTGGTGGCAACGTCGTTAATCGAGTTAGAATCTAGAAAAATCATCTCTCTTATTTACCCTAACTGCCATGACCACAACCCAAACTATCCCCCAATTGTTGACTTTTGATGACTATATTAATCAATATCCCGATGATGGACAACAATACGAATTAATCGCAGGAAAATTATTGGCTATGATGCGACCGATCGGAAAACACGAAGAAATTGGCGGATTTGTTTCTGGAACCCTATTCTTAGAGATAAATCGGCAGCAATTACCCTATTTTATCCCCAATACTGCGGCAGTAAAACCCCTTCGCCCCCATACAGGTTATCTACCCGATATTATTGTCTTAGACAGAGAAAATCTAGTTAATGATCCCTATTGGGAAACCGCTTCCTCAATTTCTTTGGCAACATCAGCTAAATTAATTATCGAAATTGTCAGTTCCAATTGGCGAGATGATTATCTGAAAAAATTCGACGACTACGAACAATTAGGAATTGCCGAATATTGGATTATCGATTATTTAGCCAAAGGTTCGGCCCGATATATCGGCAGCCCCAAAGAACCCACCATTTCTATCTATCAATTAATCGATGGAGAATATCAAGGTAATTTATTTAAACAGGATCAACGTCTTATTTCAGGGGTTTTTCCAGAGTTAAACCTCACGGCTAATCAAATTTTTCGTGCTAGAGCTTAAAGAAAAACCCGTATTTTTAGATTGGACTTATGGCAAAAATCAAAAATTGTCCTGAGAGTAAGGAGTCAGGAGCTTATAATAGAAAACAACTCAAGAGCGGAGAAATCAATTAATGTTTGCCACAATAGAAGATAAACAAGCTCTTTCCCTCGAAGTATTTCTTGCCCTTCCAGAAACTAAGCCTGCTAGGGAATATTATCATGGAATTGTCACTCAAAAACCTATGCCCAAAGGAAAACACAGCATCTTACAATTTGAGTTAGCCTCTGCCATTAATCAACAGACTAGACCTCAAAAATTAGCTTATGCTCTACCTGAATTGCGTTGTACTTTTGCAGAACGTTCAATTGTGCCAGATATTGCGGTGATTCGTTGGGAGAATTTGCCAAGAGATCTAGATGAAGAAATGGCCGATCAATTTTTACGTTATCCCGATTGGATTATTGAAATTATGTCTCCTGAACAATCTGTTACCTTAGGGATGGAAAAGATTATTTTCTGTTTACAACAAGGAACAGAATTAGGTTGGTTGATTGATCCTTCAGCAAAGTCAGTCACCGTTTTTCAAACAGGATTACCGAAAGTACATATTGCAACTGAAGGAAATAATGAGCCTTTAGCAGTGATTAAAGGTTTAGAACGTTGGTCAATATCAGCAGTGGATATTTTTGCTTGGCTAAAGGTTTAATTTGTTCTGTCAGCATCGTTTGGTTTATCAGTTTATTCCAGAAGAGTAAAGTTGTCAAAGTTATAGGGATGTGGACTTATTTTTTAATTATTTTATACTGGTAGCATTAATGATTGATTTGGATTGTAAAAATTAGGAACATGAAAAGCTTGTGGTATAAGACTTTTGCCTTCCGCAAAGCGGTATAAATACCCTCAAGATAACATAAAAATATGATATAAATGCCCCTACTCAATTGACTGAATAAAGGGGAATTTATGGTATTTTAGAAACAATTTAGCCCACTTTTGTGGTTTCTTTTTCGGTGGATTGGGAGGGTTTTAGTTTGCGTTTCAGGGTTGAAGCTGCACCGAGAGTGCCGAGAGCGAGGAGGCTGAGGGTTGAGGTGGGTTCGGGAACTGGTTGGACACCCAAAAGTTCGCCATCAAAAGTAACTTCGCTGGCAAAGACCCAGGCAGTGCGCCGATTTAGAGTAAGTTGTAGGGAACTACCACTAAAATTTAATCCTGAAAAAGTATAGGATGTTGGCGCTGCAGTAGGAGGATCAGTAAGAGATCCCGAATTATAATCAGAGCCACCCATACTTAATAATATACTTTGCGGTACGGAAACAGCACCAAAACCATTTGCGTCATCCACATATACAGTAACTGCGTTTATATTTACTGTGCCAGCAAAGTTAAAAGTAATGACAGGATTCCGGTTTTCCTAACCAACATAAGGTCCTGTACCGTCTGCAACTTCTACATCATTCCAGTTTTGTGTAGGAATTATGCCATCAGTTAGATATCCAACTCCTCCACTGAGAGGAGCATAATTTACCGACGTGTTTCCAGTACCATTATATTTCTTGTCCCAGTATTTAGAGCCGCCTCCATTGGCTCTCTTAGGTTTGGTGGGTAAAATGTATTCTAAGATACAGTCCTGCTGGCGAGCGAGTGGAAGGAACCACAGAAACACAGAGGACACAAAGATTGATCGCTTCTATAGTAAGTTAAACTGGTCGCAACGCGCTCGCTACGCGAGATCACACAAAGAATAAGAGAGCCACACTTTTTGAGGAGAAAAAAGTCTAAAAGCCTTATCCAACTTGGTTTATCTTCAGATATTGATGCTACTGAGAAACTTACCTATGACTAAAAGAGCTTTACTACTAATCAATCGTCACTCGCGCAAGGGTAAAGAAAACTTTGCTCAAACTGTTGATCTGCTCAATCATTGGGATTTTGAAATTATCAGCGTCCCTTTGAAAAAGGTAGAAGATATACCTTTTTTGCTGGAAAAATATCGCTCTAGTATTGATTTAGTTATTGTCGGTGGTGGCGATGGGACTCTTAATGCTATGGCGGATATGTTGGTAGAAACTCAACTGCCCCTAGGTATTATACCTTTGGGAACCGCTAATGATTTGGCCCGGACTTTAGGGATACCGAATTCTATTGCCGAAGCCTGTCGAATTATTGCCGAAGGTAATTTAAAATATATCGATCTAGGTTGGGTAAATAATAAATACTTTTTCAACGTGGCTAGTTTAGGATTAAGTGTGAAAATTACCCAGAAACTGAGCAAGGGTTTAAAGCGACGTTTGGGAATTTTGGCCTATGCTTGGACAGCCCTACAGGTATTAAGTAAAACCCGTCCTTTTACCGCTATGATCGGTATTGATGGAGAAAATATCAAAGTTAAAACCCTACAAATAGCGATCGGAAATGGTCGTTATTATGGGGGAGGAATGCCGATCGCTTACGATGCCCAAATCGACGATCAAAGGTTAGATTTATATAGCCTAGAAATTGAACACTGGTGGCAAATTTTCCCGCTTTTGTGGACATTACCGCGAGGACAACAGGGTTTATTATCTTGGGTGAGAACTCTTAACGGTAAAGAAATTCAAATTGAGACTCGTAAACCCCATAGTATCAACACCGATGGCGAAATTACTAGCACTACTCCCGCCATATTTCGGGTTATTCCAGCAGCCATAGGGGTCTATATTCCCCGCCAGAAAACACAATCTTAAAATTAACGAAAAGGAGGAGAATACAATAAACCGCCCTTTGTCCAAAGATTATTTAAACCTCGATCGAGTTGCAGGGGTTTACCGATTTCACGATCATAAATTTCACCGTAATTACCCACCTGTTTTAAGACTCTTTGGGCAAAATCATTGGGTAAACCCATATCTTCGCCTAATTTCTCATCAATACCCAAAAAGCGCCGAATACTGGGGTCTTTACTATCGGCAAAAGTGGCAATATTTTGGGAGTTAATCCCGAATTCTTCCCCTTGAATTAAACTAAAAACGATCGAGCGGACGGCATTCGACCAAGCGGGATCACCATCGGCCACGGCCGGGGCCAAGGGTTCCTTCGATATTACCACTTCTAATAATTGATGATCCTGCGGTCGGGGAAAAACCGAGCGCCGGGCCACCAATTGGGAGCGATCGGAGGTGACGGCCTGACAGCGCCCCGCCTGATAAGCTGTATATAAAGCCTCCACATCATCGGAAACGATCGGTTTATAACCTTGCACTCCCGCTTTTGCCATGGCATCGGCCAGATTTTGTTCCGTGGTGGTTCCCGATAGCACACAAAGGGACTTTCCGCTCAAATCTTCTAATTTCTTAATATTACTGGCTTTCGTGGCCATAATTCCTTGACCATCATAGAAAACCGGGGTGATAAACTCCATCCCCAGAGCGGTATCCCGGTTAATCGTCCAGGTGGTGTTGCGACTGAGAATGTCCACTTCTCCCGTCTGTACAGCAGTAAATCTCTCTTGGGGACTAAGTTTACGATATTCGACTTTGGCGGGATCATCAAAGAGAGCCGCCGCGATAGCTCGACAAATTTGCACATCTAAGCCCGAATATTCGCCTTTTTCATTAACAAAGCTAAACCCCGGCACTTCTCCGTTAATGCCACAAATTAACTTACCGCGATTTTTCACCGTTTGCAAGCGGTCAGCACTGGGACTATTTGCAGTGTTAGAACTAGAATTAGGTTGATTTTCCGTCCCACAGGCAGTAATTAGCAGTAACAGCAGGGACAATGCACAAAAACGCCACTTTAGCATAGATATTCTCTGAAAAATTTTTTTAGTCACTTAACTTTAGCGGAAAGACCAGAGCAAGCTTAACATTATAGCCACGATCGCACCGATAACCGTATTGATCACATTGACTAATTCATTAGTTAACCACAGAAAGCGGGTTTGTAGGGTAGCTCCGATGAGACTTTCGATATTGGTGGCGATAAAGGCTGCAATTACACACCATAACACACCAAGAAGATCGATCGCACCGATAGTCCATGCTAACAGGGAAATCGCCGTGGCTGCCAGCAAACCGGCGAGCGTTCCTTCCAAACTAACAGCACCTTCTGTTCCCCGGGGGACGGATTTAAAATTAGTGATTAGATAAGTAGTTTTACCGTAAGCTTTGCCCACCTCACTGGCAGTAGTATCGGCTAATTTAGTGCTAAAACTAGCCACATAAGCGAGTATTAACAGGTAATCCCAGGGAGAAGCGGCAAAAAGACTGAGGATAGCGCAAATTGCCCCTGCTAAAGCGGAACCCCAGACATTTTCTGGACCGCGTACCCCCGCTCTTTTTTCGGCGATTCCCTCCGCTTCCTTGCGCGCTAAACCGATGCGGGTGACAGTAGAACCGACGAGGAAATAGAATAAAACAATCAGATAACCGCGCCATCCCAAGCTTCCCCAGACAATTACCCCTAAAACCCAAGCATGGAGATAACCCATCCGAGTTAAGAGCTTTTTTGGGGCAATTGCAGCGATTCCGAGGAGGATGGTATTGAGAAGAACAGCGACGAGCCAAGGATTAGTTAACATAGTATCTGGCCAAGTTTATATACCCTATTGTATCGATCGAGTTTATGAAAACTAATCAACCTTATCAACCTCTTTTACTGCGAATTCTGCACGGATTCACGGGAATTGTCCTCATTGCCGCCATGGTTACGGCCTATTGGACCTATGATACTTTTGACGGTCGTTGGTTGAAACTGCCCCTACCAGAATATCAAGAAATTGAAAGTATTCATGGTACTTTTGGCCTCTATACTCTGATTATCTTTCCCGTTTTTGCTATCTATGCTTTTCGTCGCGGCAACAAAAGATTAATTCAAAGTGATTCTCTTAACAAATTAACCCAATTTGGTAAGCCGATTTGGTGGTATAGTCTCCATCGTTTAGTCAATACTTTGACTCTTTTTGCCCTAACTTTTGCCTTGTATAGTGGTCGGATGATGGATTCCAAATGGCTACCAGAAGGGGAATTAAATCACTTTTGGTATTATGCCCATTTGCTCAGTTGGTTAATTATGGTAGTAGGTCTGGTGCTGCACCTGCTCATGACTGCTAAAGTGGGAGGAGTTCCCCTGTTATTGTCTATCCTTAAATGGCGTTTTCGTGAACAAGATAGCCCGAAATTATGGTTATCTCAATTACGTCAATGGGGGTTAGGTTTGCGTCTAGCTAATACTTTGCAGTGGCTACAATCTCTTAACTTATATAAAGTCTTAGAAATTGTTGTTTTATTGGCTATTATAGCGGCTTGGATTGTTCCCAAGTTTGACTAGATCTAAGGGAGCAACTACCAGAGCGGATCGGAGTATAAATGAACGGTTAAAGAATCTCGATCGCCGGGGATACCAGTAATACAACTACAAATTTGAGTACCATCATCTAATTCTACTTCACAGGCGTGACAGGAACCCATTAAACAGCCAGTAGGAATGTCAATTCCTGCTTTTTTGGCCACATCTAATAATAGTTCTCCCGTTTCCGCTTCTATGATGATATCATCGGGTAAAAAACGCACTGAAATAGTCATAATTTCTCCTTACAAATGAGCAAAAATAGGTTTAAGATTTAAATGTTCTTCCAATAAATTAGCCATATTATCTAGGGTTATTTCTCTTTGTTCACTATAGTTAGCAATTCCCGTAGGCAAAGATAATAAACCGCGACGCTGACGCAGATGATTTAGCCAAGTTCTTCGCCAAGAACCATTATCAAAGATACCATGTAAATAACAACCCCAAATTGAGAGAGAATCACTGACAATTCCTAGACTAGCATCTTCCTCGAACATTTTTTGATAACCTGATTCACTTTCCCATGCGCTTATTCCTTGGTGAATTTCGTATCCTGTTACTGGTAAACCCCCTTGGGGAAAATTAGATAAAACTTGGCGTTGACGGGTAATTTTTTCGGCAGTAATTACCGTTTTTAAGGGCAGTAAATTTAAGCCAGCTGCCTCACTATCGGGACCTTCTCGATGGTCAGGATCCAGGATTAATCGCCCTAACATTTGCAAACCACCACAGATGCCAAAGATAATACCTCCCTTTTGGTGATAGGCTTGTAATTGATTAGCCATACCACTTTGATTAAGAGCAATTAAATCAGTGACAGTGGTTTTAGAACCGGGGATAATTACCCCATCGGGATCACCTAAAGATTCCTGTAATTCTAGATAACGTACATTGACCGTTGCTTCGCCACAGAGAGGGTCAAAATCAGTAAAATTAGCGATATGAGGCAGACGAATGACACTGATATTTAGTTCAGCTTTGGGTTTTTGGGCGGGGCGATCGAGTAAACTGAGAGAATCCTCGGCACTTAAAAAGATATCACTATAGGGAAGAACTCCCAACACGGGAATTTTTGTATAATCTTCTAGCCAAGTAATCCCCGAATCTAAGAGAGATTTTTGTCCGCGAAATTTATTGATCACAATACCTTTAATTAAAGCTCTTTCCTCCGGTTCTAATAATTCTAACGTACCGACGACGTGAGCAAAAGCCCCCCCGCGATCAATATCCACCACTAAAATAGTAGCGGCATCGAGATATTTAGCCACCCGCATATTAGTTAAATCCCGATGTTTGAGATTTATTTCCGCCGGACTTCCCGCACCTTCACAGACAACTAGATCAAATTCTGCCGATAATTTGGCTAAAGATTCTTTAATTGCTTGCCAACCTTGATCAAAATAATTCTGATAATAATCCGCTGCCGTGGTGACACCAACAGCCTTACCTTTAATAATCACCTGAGAGGTCATATTTCCCTGGGGTTTTAATAAAATTGGGTTCATTTCTACCCGGGGAACTGTCCCCGCAGCCCATGCTTGCACCGCCTGGGCGTGACCCATTTCTTCCCCTCCGGCGGTAACATAGGCATTAAGAGCCATATTCTGACCTTTAAAGGGTGTTACCTGCCAACCTTTTCGGTTGAATAAACGACATAAAGCCGCAGTTAAAAAAGATTTACCCGCGTGGGATGTTGTCCCCACTACCATAATTGCTTTCATCTAGTTTTTTTAATTGAGCATTTTCAGTGAACAGTAATCGGTAAACAGTAATCAGTTGATACTAAATCCGTTGAGTATATGCTACTTATAAGGACAGGCACTCATGCAAGAGGCTAATAACTGAAAACTCACATCTGATAACTGATAACTGATAACTGATAACTGACTCCCAACAGCATTAAAAAGAAAACCAACGTTGCAGAGTATTTAAAAATCTTTGCCAGAAAGTGGGTTGAGGGAAAAAGTCCCCTTGGGGTTGCCATTTTTCTATTAATTTCCTCCCCAAAGGAGTGAGACGAAAACTATCGGTTATCCCCTGTCCATCTACTTCGCGTCGCAAAATTCCCACTTTAATCAACCAGAGAAGATAGCTTTCCACTGCTGCTTCCGTCAGCAGTCTGGAAGTATAACCTTTCTCTAAACCCCCAGCACCCGGAATGATCAAAAGTGATACACTTTGCTCCAGCATAGCGGCGAATAGGGTGACACGGAAAGGAGAACAACAGAGGGCGCGTTGGGCCCTAGTGATGGTAGCATCAGAATAATTGATGGCGGTAACGGTGGGAGTCGATAGGCTCATAGATTCCAGTCGTCTAGCTATTGATAAACTCATTGTTACATTAATTTCGCCCCAACCCCTGTCAACCCCAATCATCGATAGAATAGGGATGAAGTGTTAAGTAGCTTGAGTGTTTATGCAGTCTCCCGAACCGTTCGATACTAAATATACCCCAGAGGAAGTGGAAGTGGAAATCGAAACCGACGATTTTCCCTCCGTTGCTACCCCGGTTAGTTTCGCTGCCACCCTCGAAAAAGTGAAAACTTGGTACGGCAGCCTGTCCACACCAGCACAGGTAGTCGTGGCAGTGGCGGGGGTTTTTGTGACTTTTTCGATTTTAACGGCGATTTTACGGCTAGTTAGCGCAGTTTTAAGTGCTTTAATCCTTGCCGCTATCGTTTATCTCATCTATCGTTACATCCTCAAACCGAAATTTTAGTCGGCCATGCACATTTTCTGTTCAATGTCAAGAGTTTAATTGATAAAAAAAATTTATGGAAAAAACAGACACCAGAGATATCTTGGGGGAAAATGTGGCTAAGTTAGGACTGGCCCAGATCCAGCGTCATCTATTTCTCTGCTGCGATCAGACTAAGCCAAAATGTTGTGACAAGGAAGAAGGGTTAGAAGTGTGGGATTATTTAAAGAAGCGGTTAAGTGAATTACAACTCGATCGCCCTAGCACCGACCGTCCGGGCTGTATTTTTCGCACTAAAGCCAACTGTTTGCGGGTTTGCAGCCAAGGCCCGATTTTATTAGTGTACCCGGAAGGAGTCTGGTATGGAAGGGTCAACAAGGAAGCGATCGAAAGAATTATCCAAGAACACCTAATCGGTAATCAAATCGTCACCGAATATGCTTTCCTTCGCCACGATTTACCGGCAATTTCCCTGAACTGTCCAGAAGAAGAACCCGAAACAATAGAGGAAAACAGCGTTAAAACTAGCTGAAACACAATTAATTAGGGTTTGCGGCAAAAAGTTTTTCGTGGGGGCAGGGTGTGGGGTGTGGGGTGTGGGGTGTAGGGTTTTACCGATTTTGAGGGAGTCAATTACCTAATTTTTAGGGAAAAAGTCTCAGAATTTTCCCCCCAATCACTCCAATGGTCGGCACTTTTTGAGAGAAAAAAAGTCTAAAAACCTTGTTGGATAAGGTTTTTAGATTTATTCAGGAAACCCTAACTACCTGTTGCATGAGTGCCTGTCGATCCTTTGTCCGTCTCCATTCCCCCAACCCTGTAGCCCAGAAAATAGCGATGAAAGAGACCAACAAAGACAATAAACAACTTTTATTAATCGACGATGACCCGAATTTAATACTTTTGGTGAAGGATTATCTAGAGTTTCGTGGTTATAGGGTGACAACCGCAGAAAACGGTCCCGAAGCCCTAGAAATCCTCGAACGCGGGGCAAATACTGCCAAAGCAGCAGAAATCCCCGATATGATTATCTGTGATCTGATCATGCCAGAAATGGACGGTCATGCTTTCCTCGAAAAAATTCGTCGGGACAGTCGTTTTAGTGGCATTCCCGTGATCTTTCTCTCCCCTGAGGGGCAAAGTCAGGACAAGGTGACAGGTTTAACCGCCGGGGCCGATTTTTATATGGTCAAACCCTTTGAACCGGAAGAATTAGTGGCCCTGGTGGAGTCTTCCCTCAAACAAGCGGGCCAGTTGCCGAAACGCAGCACCCGCATCCATTCCCCGGATGTCACCCCTGTTCAGGTTCCGGGTAATGTGGAATTAACCCCAACGGAGTTAAAAGTAGTACAATTGGTCGCCCAGGGTCTGGCTAATCGGGAAATCGCCGCAAAACTCAATGTTAGTCAACGGACAATCGAAAGTCATGTGTCGAATATGCTTCATAAAACCGGTCTTCATAATCGCACGGAATTGAGCCAGTGGGCGATCGAAAGTAATAAGCTGTTGACTATCTAGAGCTTGCTGAAAAACTTTTTTAGCATACCCTCAATAGTCAACAGCTTATCAGGGGTTAGGTCAGGTGATTGTCAACTCACCTTTTTTTGGCATTAAAAATCCCTGAGATTGTCCTGGGCTGCTAGTTGCGATCGCTCTTTTTCCATGGACAATTCCGTTTCCAATTCTTGGCTGAGGAAATAGTTGAGGAAAGTTCGGATAATAGCGATGAGGGCGAGTTTTGCCAAGGCTTCTATAGTAGGTGTGACGGTAGTAGCCACGATGTCTCCACCTAACTGAAACTCTAGGGCTAAAGATAGCCAAGTACCGAAACGAATGCGAATTTGATTGAAGGAAAAAGGGGGAAGACTGCGACGGTGACGATGAGACTGCCAAGCTAATTGTAGAGTTTTAATTAGTCCGATTACCACACAAGCGATCGAAATACTTTCTAGGCAAAACTTGATGATTGCCACCGCAGAGATCAAGCCTGTTTCTAAAGTTGCTAAAAATTCCATACCCAACAGATATCCTCTTATGGGATTATCCGATCAACCAACCTACCATCTAAGGAAGTTTGTCCAATGGCAGTTAGAACAGGTTTCTCGCCTGTTCTAACCTCTGGCTGACTTAAGCCGGTCTTCCCTCCACCACCTTATCAATTAAACCGTAGGCGACAGCTTCCTCGGCGGAGAGGAAATAATCGCGGTCCGTGTCTTTTTCGATGCGTTCGATGGTTTGTCCCGTGCGATTAGCCATAATTTCGTTTAATTGCTGGCGAATACGCAGGATTTCCTTAGCTTCAATGTCGATATCCGTCGCTTGCCGGCGCCCGGTTCCGCCCATGGGTTGGTGAATCATAATCCGCGCATGGGGAAGGGCGAGACGCTTACCCGGACTACCGGAAGCCAGTAAAAATGCCCCCATAGAGGCCGCTAATCCCACACAGATAGTCACCACTTCCGCTTTGATGTACTGCATGGTGTCGTAGATGGCCATACCGGCGGTAACGGAACCCCCCGGCGAGTTGATATAGAGATAGATAGGTTTAGTGGGGTCTTCCGAGTCGAGATAAAGCATTTGGGCCACAAGGGCATTGGCTAACCCGTCGGTGACTTCCTGCCCCAAAAAAAGAATGCGTTCCACCGAAAGACGGCTGTAAATGCTAATCCACTGTTCGTATTGGCTACCCGGCAGACGGTAGGGAACTTTTGGCACACCGATAGGCATAATTGGTAACAACTCCTGCTAATTTGTAATAAATCTTAACTAACTTGGGCGAGGGGTTTCGGTAGTTCCTTGCGACTTTCGAGAACGCGATCGATTAATCCGTAGTCTTTCGCCTGTTGTGGGGTGAGATAGAAGGTGCGATCCATATCTTTCGCCAGTTTTTCGGTGGTTTGACCCGTATTTTTCGAGAAAATTTCCAACATCGTCTGTTTGTTGGCGATTACTTCTTTGGCGCGAATCTGGATATCGGTGGCTTGTCCTTGCGCCCCAGTGCGGTTTTGGTTGAGAACGATGGTAGCGTGGGGTAAGGAGGCGCGAAAACCCTTGGTTCCTGCGGAAAGAATCATCGCGGCAGTTCCCATGGCCTGTCCGATACAGATAGTATGAACGGGAGGTTTAATGTAGTTGAGGGTGTCACAGATGGCGAAAGCTTCGGTTTCGTAGCCGATCGCGTCCCCCGTGTACCAGGATGTGCCGGTAGAGTTGATATAGAAGAAAATCGGTTTTTCGGGATCGTCAAATTGCAGGTAGAGCAGTTGAGCGATAATTAATTCCGTCACGTCCACCCCGATATTGCGCTTGACATCATCGGAGGAAAATAAGGGCAACCCCAGATAGACAATTCTCTCTTTGAGCAGGAGAGATTCTAAGTCCGGTGGTGGTGTCCGATAGGCTGCATCCCCATAATAGGCAGTTTGTACCGCTTTAATCACTGAGTTCATCGAGTTTTTCCGTCATACACAGTATCCTGCTTTTGATTTTAACGTAATCAGGTTGACCGATTGGCAAAAGTGTAGCGGTGGTTTGCCCTCTCCCTGCTTTAACAACTTCTGCTGCTCACCAGTAGTAACAAGCAGATTTCTAGTCGATAATTAGGGCAATTTTCCCCGTCACCGCACCAGTTTCTAGCAATTGATGGGCGCTGCTAGCTGCCGCTAAAGGAAAGGTTTGGGAGAGATGAATAGTTAACTTTTTCTCATCAATTAAACGCGCCCCTTGCCTGAGAATTTCTGTTTGATATTTTTGCGCTTCTGGCAGTCCCATCAAAGCCGGGGTTAACATTAATTCTAAACTAATCCGCAAATTGCGATCGCGGGCTTCTTTCCAGCTGCCCGTAGGTTCCAAAATCGTCACCATATCGCCGTACACGCGCACCGCTCGGCAAGTTTGCCCAAAAGTTGCCCCTCCCACCGTATCAAAAGCGACATCTACCCCTTTCCCTGCGGTTTCTTCAAGTATCGCCGCGACAAAATCGGTTTGTTTGTATAAAATCGGGTAATCTGCCCCTAATTGCCGCACTAAACGCTCTTTATCGCTATTTCCCACCGTTGTATAAACTTTAGCCCCCCTCAGTTTCGCCAATTGAATCGCAACATGACCAACACCCCCGGCCCCGCCATGGATCAGGACGCTTTGTCCCGATTGCAGACGAGCGCGATCGTAGAGTGCTTCCCAAGCGGTGATTAAAACCAAAGGTACAGCGGCCGCCTCGGCAAAAGAAAGAGATTTCGGCTTGTGGGCTAGATAATCCGCCTCGATTAGGGCATATTCGGCATAATTTCCCGTGCCGGTCCTGCCCAGTCCGCCGCTACAAAAGTACACTTCATCCCCGGGGCGAAAATCCTGCACCGCCGACCCAACGGCCTCGACAATTCCCGCCCCGTCACAGCCCAAAATGGCTGGCATTTGCTCGGGGTAAAAAGTGCCGCGTTTACGAATTTTTGTATCAATAGGGTTGACACCAGCGGCTTTTAATGCTACTAAAACCTGATGCGGTTGACTAATTTTCGGGGTGGGGACTTGCTGAAGTTGCAGCACATCCACGGCGGTCATGAGGATAGCTTTCATTCTATCTATTCGGGATTAACCCACATTAACGTCTGGCCAAATTCCACTGGTTCACCGTTAGCGACGGCGATTTCGACGATTTGCCCAGCTACTTCCGCTTCGATTTCGTTCATCAACTTCATCGCTTCGATGATACAGACCGTTTGTCCGACACGGATCCGATCGTTTTTTTCCACGAAAGACGGTTCATCGGGAGCGGGAGCGCGATAAAAAGTGCCGACCATGGGAGAGGTAATCGCCAGCCATTTTTTATCAATAGCGGCGGCCACGGGTTCGGGGGTGGGGGTTTCCGGGGCCGGGGTGGTACCGGCGGCTACCACTGGAGGGGCAACCGGGGCTGTCACCACCGGCAAGGGAGCGGGGAGAGAACCAAGGACGGTATTAACGGTTCCTTTGCGGATATTTAGCTCCAAATCTGCACTTTTTAGGCTAAATTCACTGATATCCGTGGCTGCCAATGTTTTGATCAGTTCTCGAATTTCGTTGTAATCAATAGTCACCGCTCTGAAATCCCCCCGCAAATAAAAAGCAACAAATCCAAATTAGCACCCACCAAACCGTCGATTTTTCCCATCTAGCGGCTAAGTTTTGGGAAACAGGCTAGAGAAAACTGGCTTTAGTCCTAAATCCGTCCCTAAGGCCTCATTTCTGGGCTTCTGATCACAATTATTCCCGTCCCAGATAGGAACCATCCCTGGTGTCCACTTTAATCCTTTCACCGATGGAAATAAACAGGGGAACCATCACCTGCGCTCCCGTTTCTACGATCGCCGGTTTGGTGCCACCGGTGGCCGTATCTCCCTTGACTCCCGGATCTGTATCGGTGATTTCCAAGATTACCGAGGTGGGCAATTCTACCTCTAATACTTGCTCATTCCAAAAGAGAATATTGACTTCCATCCCTTCCTTCAGATACTTGGCTCGATCGCCCATTTGTGCTGGGGTGAGAGTTGCTTCCTCAAAAGTCTCCATGTCCATGAAGACAAACTGATCGCCTTCTTTGTAGGTGTGCTGCATGGTGCGCTTTTCGATCGTGGCTGAGGGCAAGGTTTCCCCGGCCCGGAACGTCCGTTCTACCACGTTGCCCGTCTGGACATTTTTTAACTTGGTTCGCACGAAGGCCGATCCCTTACCCGGTTTAACGTGCAGGAATTCCACCACCCGCCAGACAGAGCCATCGATCTGGATGGTCGTACCACTCCGAAAGTCGTTACTCGAAATCATGAAATGCTGTTTAGGCCAAGAAAGATCAACATTCCATTTTACATACTCGCCGTACCGAAAAAAACTTTTTTATGGGAATTGGTCTGAATCGAAGCGCGGTGGACTAACCTAGGGGCGGCAGCTAAAAGTAAGTTAGAATTAATTGACTGACTGACATCTGAGAAGCGATATTAACCATGACGGGTGTGGACTTACAGCAATTATTACTAGAAAAATGGGGTCGTTCCTACGATATCCAGCTACGACGCATCAAAGATAAGGTTCATGTCCAGGTAATGTGGAAATATCTTGAACAAGCTTCTTTTCCCCTCTCCGAGTCTGAATATCTGGAACATCTCAATGCGATCGCCAATTATCTCCACGAATGGGGTGGTGTTAGTCAATTTCAAGCTTTTATCCGCGAAACCCGCGAGCGTCCCCGTCTCGGTAAAGCGGTTAGTCTGCCCCTAGATCTGGGTGAAAGGGCATCGGAATGGCTGATCAGTGATCAGTGATCAGTTATTACAATTACATTATCGAAATTTGTGGGTATTACTCGAATATACTAGCATTACTGGGATTATTGGATTTTACTAACATTGAGAATACTTAAACCAGGGAGTTGAATTAATTCAAAGAAGATAGAGGGGAATGATTGAAAGAGTTGATAAAAAATCGTGTCAGTTTTCATGCTCTTATTTTACAAGGCGATCGCTTTTTTTATGTCCCTTTTTGTATAGCTCTAACCTGTTCAACCTCTAACTCTAACGCGGATGCGACTTGCTCAACGCTTAACCCTAAAGCTAACAAACGAGGGACCGCCTCTAGTGCTTTGTTTAGTCTGCCTTCCTGACGACCTTCCTGACGCGCTTCCTCGCGCACATCTTGAAAATACTGAGTTTGTTTTAATTCATCTAAACTAAACATAGTTTCTATCTCCCGACGATAGGATTAACAGGACCTCCTAGACATGAGGACAGAAGAAGATTATCTCCCTTTTTGTATAGCTCTAACCTGTTTAACTTCTAATTCTAAGGCGGATGCGACTTGCTCAACACTTAACCCTAAGGCTAACAAACGGGGGACCGCCTCTAATGCTTTGTTTAGTCTGCCTTCCTCGCGACCTTCCTGACGACCTTCCTGACGACCTTCCTCAATGCCTTCCTGACGACCTTCCTGACGCGCTTCTTCGCGCACATCTTGAAAATACTGAGTTTGTTTTAATTCATCTAAACTAAACATAGTTTCTATCTCCCGACGATTGAGAAGCGGTAACTTATAAACGAGAATCGTCTCTATTAATTGTAAGAGTTCTTGGGGTTTTTGGTCGGGGGTTAATTCTTCCCGCACTCTTTGGATTAATTTTCGGGTGCTATCAATCGCTTTTGCTTTAGATAGGGTGATTAATTGCACTGTAGCTAAACCAATCGAAGTTTGAGGAATGTTTTCTAGTTCATTCAGATAAATCCGTCTGACTCGCTCGGAGTTGAGGAGTTCCCGATAGCGTTGAACTTTATCGGTTTCTACTTGAGGGTTAGGATAGACAATCACACCCCGCCAATCATTGGTTAAGTCAGTTTTACTGAGATATAAGAATATTTCGGTGAAAAAGCGCTGATAAAAAGCCTCATCCTCTTGAAATTGTACCTCACAAAAGTAGATAGGAGTCTGGGGGTGATTATTTTGAGGCAGAAAGACTCCATCAAGACGAAAAGAAAGTTGTTTGACTTCCACTGAGTCAAAGCGGTAGTTATTGGCTTCGCTGATAGGGAGTTGAATTAATTCAAAGAAGATAGAGGGGAATGATTGAAAGAGTTGATAAAAAATCGTGTCAGTTTTCATGCT
>NZ_JADBUZ010000146.1:0-31528 GCF_020245305.1 Microcystis sp. M20BS1
GAAGGCTTTTGTAGTAACGATTCTGGTTCCAATCACACAATTTAGAGAACCGTTGAAAATCTATGAACTCCCGAAAAGGCTTGCCATATAAGTATTTCGCATCTAAGTACAATTGCTTATTGCAAAAGTGGGATGCTCCCGATTAAACTTCTGTAGTCAGACTTTGGAGAATTGGTATAAGGTGAAAGTAATTTCCAGTGAAAGACGTGAGTTAATCGCTCCCGTGATTGAATAAATTCTTACTGGAATTAGTTAAATAAAAGGTGGGCTTCTTGCTCACCTTTTCTCGTAAAAATAGGGGAAAAAAGTGCGATGAAAGTTTGGGTTGTGGGTTGTGTTTTGTTATTTTTGTTGGTGGAATTTTATCAGTGGGCCAAGGGGTTTATTTTGCCTTTACCTATCTATATTTTTGCTGGAGCTTTATTATCGATCGCTTCTAATTATTCTCAAGATATGAGCAATTTATTTACTAGAAATGAACAGGTTTATCAAACTGCCAGTTTAACTGATATTCCTGACATTTTGACGGCAGAAACCGCAATTGCCAGCCTAGAAGCGGCAGCATCGGAGGATGGTAAAAAGCTATCAAATTAGGCGGTTTTGTAGAATTGCCATGTCATAACTAGGGTAAAAATTACTAAAACTAGCCAAGGAACTAAAATTAAATTGCGTTTATCAGTAAAGAAAAAGGGAAATAAATCGACTCTTTGAATTAATGGTGTAGCTTTAGGAGAATTTGAGCTCTCTATACACCAAGAGGAGGTGAGTAAACAAGTAATGTTACGAAAACGACTACCTAGTCGAAATTCTTGATGGGTTTTGGGAGGAGCAAAGAAAATCATACCTAGATTACTGACTTCTGTATTAGAAGATAAACTAACGGAGGCTATTTGAATAATAAAAGCAATAATAAGGGCCGTAATAATTAACCAACGTCTCCAATGAAAATTGGATAACAAATACTGAATTAAGAGAGCGATTAGGGGAATCAATAATAGATGAATAGAAGTGACTTGGTAGCGCGCTCCCCATGCAGAGTCTCCATGCCAAAAATCAAAACGGCTAGTAGCTAAGGTAAAGAGAATAAGATTCAATAAAGCTGTCAATATATAGCCACGAAGATAGGGAGATAATGTTTTCCATACATAAACTGTCAACATTAAACAAGGTAGAAGCAGTGGATCGTATATGAAAATGCTTTTAGCTGGAGAAAATAATACTCCTAATATTCCGACCGAAGGGTGATTAATCATTGGATAATTATCTGGCAGTTTTGGTAAACCCTCCAAAAAAGGATCGGTATTTATAGTATCAATATCTATTACCCTCAACGTCCAAAATTTTCCAAATCTTTGGAAGTTAAAATATTGGTTGATTAACATAACAGGAATAGCACCTAATATCGAAATAGCAAGAGACTGTAATATAGTCAGCCAACTTTTTCTTTTATATAGTAAAATACCAAACAAAAATAATAGAGTAGTTGCTATATGAATAATACTGGTGGTTCTAACTAAAAAAGCACAGCCCAAAGCAACTCCACTTAAATAAATATTGATAATCTTGTTATTTTTTAGATAATTAAAGATAGCAATATAAGCCAAAATAACAAATAATAAAACTTGATTATTTTGTTGATTATTTTGAGCATAATTTAAAACCGTGGTAGTGAGCAACCAAGTCAGGCTAGAAATTGTAGCTATTTTTTCGCTAAATTCTAGCTTAATCAACAAATAGTAAGCTGAAATCACCACTGCTATGTTAATGGGGAGAAAAATTAACCAGTTAACAACAAATCTTCGGCTCAACTCTTCGGGAATTCTGGGAATAAGTTGATGTATCGTAGTTCCTAGCCAATCCCCCGGTAACATTAATAAAGATTGACCTACTTCATAGGTATAATAACGTTTACCATCTCTACCTATAATTCCAATTTTATTGTCCATACGAGTGAGAGGCTTATGGTTAGTATCTAGTTGAACTTCAGGCTCTCCCGTCCAGATAGTATGGGTTATACTTAAGCGGACTAAAGTATCTGCACGCATGATGAGACCAGTGTTAATCACCGCCAGCCATAAAAATGTTATTAAACTAATTTTTATGATGTTTCTTTTTGATAAGTTGTTCATTTTTTATCTACTCCTGTAAAACCATATTGAGGCAGTTGATGTCCTGATAATGTATTTAATCCTTCTCCATACTAACCTAAGTTCGGGATAAGCCGAAACCCTAATTTTATCCTAGCCAGTCAGCCCTATTCTTTCCTGGAATTCAACGACACTACAGCGTGCGTCATCCTGAATGCTGTACTCGCTACCGAAAGCGATTTGTAAGAATAAGATACTGTACAAAATGGAGAATACGATGCTGAGACTGAACCAGAAGGTTCTGGAAAGCATCAATTCTCTTAGAGGAGTGAGTTCTAAAAAATACGGCTCTTCCGGTTTCTGTGTGGAAACGAAGCCTATACTGATAGTTTCTTCGGCAAAATAGTCGTAAAAGTCTTTCTCCGTCAACATTTCACGATTCCATAAGCAAAAATTATCACACAAAGTCGAGAAGAGCCAAAATACGAGTTCTTTGTCTGCATAAATACCTTATTAAAGGTAAAATACTTGTACGTTTTATACAAGTATTTTACCTTTAATATGGATACCCGAAGAGCTAGGATGATTGTCGATTTCTTGCTATTTTTAATTTGCCATTAGGATCTAGCCTAAATAATCTTTTAGATGCCCTAGAATTTCACTATTTCTAATCATAAAAAATTTCATGGCAATTATAAATAGTAAAGTCAAGAGAAAGTATTATTTCTTGCCATCTATAAGCTTTAGAACCATATTAACTGTTACTTTATTAGATAAAAGATTGAGGACTAGAGTGATTGTTATTGATGCTTGACATTTGCTTAGTTGATAGGTTGATCAGGAAAAATGGTAATGAATTATCTGGGAATTTTGATTGCAAAAAAAATTCAATAAAGACCACTATTTTCGATTAAAAGTCCATTTTTTATGGGCAATAAAATTATAAATAGTCATTAGTATAGTAAGGATTATGTAAGCGGACAAGTACCATACTTTCAACAAATCAACCAAGAAATACATAGCGATAGCGACCGCAAAAGAACTAGAAAGCATGATCCCATGATACTTGATTAATTCTCCCAAAATACTTCCAATTTTTATTCGTCCTGTAAATGTATATTTTCGATTCAGATAGAATCCCAATGTATTTACATAGAACATTTGCACGAAAATCGAGAGAACGTAATGCAATTTTAGGTAATTGGTTAAAAGGTATAGAATTAGTATATTTTGGAATGAACAAAAGACACCCACAAGGCAAAACCTAAAAAATGAGCTTCTGAATAAACGATTAACCGCAATAAATTTCATGTTAAACCTAATCGTTACTAAATTATATTAGCTTTTAGTCTAGCAATTATGCGCTCATGGATGCGCGAATATCGTAAGTATTTGTAAACTCCTAAAAAACCAAGCGAAAAACTCGATAGGAGTAACTTAATTAACTCTAATCGAGAACCTTTACCATGCGCCATCCTCGCTAAAATAGTATTCACTTGTATTGAGAATTCAGCAAGTGATCGAATTCTTTTTTTTCTGTAAGCTGACACGTCCCATCTATCTAGACAGTCGTGAGCAACCACATTCAATTGATTATAAAACTCTCCAGTTTTGGAGCTTCTGACAACGGTTTGAGAGCTTGAATGAATGCGGAATGCACTCAATGGATAAGGATAATAAATGATTTTTTCATCTCGTTTATGAAAAGCGATTTTTAACCAGAGATCCCAGTCGGCTGTATACCAAAGTTTTTCGTTCATTCCCCCCACCTGTAAAGCAATTTCTCTTTTAAAAATTGGAGCAGGAATGGAGATAAAATTTTGAATCAACAGGCTCTCGATTAAAATATCTCTATCAACATATTTTGGAAAAGCTGGTAAAGGACAAGTCCATAAACCTAACTTTTTCCCTCGGTCATTGATAAAGATTGAAGGGTGTAAAAGTAAGTCGGTATCTGGATAATCATTAAGGATTTCCTTGATTATTTTTAAACGATTGTTCAACCATAAGTCGTCTTGATGTAATAAACATACATAGTCTCCCGAAGCATTCTGTAAAGCGAAGTTAGTGTTAGCAACCCAATTGCCTATCCTTTTACGCTCGAAAAGCTTGATAGGAATTTTATCCTCGTAATTTTTGATAATAGATAAAGTTCGATCAGTAGAGCCATCATCAATGATAATATACTCGACGTTTCTCTCATTTTGTTCAAGGATTGAATTAAGAGTATCCTTTAGATACTGATCTCCATTATAAGTGGGAATTAATACGGACAACCAAGGATGAGCATTCATAAAAACTTTTTGAAATAACAGTATTATGAAGAAATTTTAATCAGAAAAACAATATTGTTTTTCCAAGGACGAACGGTAGACTCAAGGATAATCGATTGTTTACCAAAGAGTTTATATATCATATCTCGAAATTGTTCGGTCGTTTTATGCTTGACCTTATCACCAGTAATATACAGATCCAATAGATAGCATAAATAATGGATCGGTGAATTATTTTTACGCCAATCCTTGAGAACAATATATCCGTTAGGTTTTAAGGATTTACCAGCGTAAGTTAAGAATTCTTCATGCATTGACCAAGGAACATGGTGCATAACATCACTAATGACGACTAAATCGACACTTTGGGGGGTTTCTGCAACGAATTCTTGAATTGATTTTTGTTCAAACCGAACATGATCGAGATTTCCTTGAAACATCCGTCCTACCCTAGGAGTAATATCGATTCCTATAATATGTGAACTAGGATAGGCACTCGCTAAAAGTTCAGTTAAAGCACCTTCCCCACAGCCTAACTCTAGAATTATCTCAGGATTAACCCATTTATGGATTTGATGAGTTAAATCAGCTTGATTAATAAAAATGTTTCGATAAATATCAGAAATTGGTCTTTCCCAAGGACCTAACAAGCTCCGAACAAAAGTTCCTATCGGCATAAAAATTAGTTAACCCCCTATAAATTTACCTTCGGCTGTTTTCATCTTTGTTTTAGTCCCAAAACACTTAAAAAGAAACTGGAAAAAAATCACCTGTGCTACCAAGGCTAAAGCGGGTACGGAAGGAATGACAATTCTCATGGTCACGGACGTATCTAAGGCTCCATAAAACTGAGTGACGAACCATCTTTAGGGTTTTTGAGCGACAGTAATCAGTTGAAGTCCTCGAGAAGAAACCAGAAAATCATCTACCCTAAATACAAACTGCAAAAATCGAGAGGTAATCTTACTCACAAATGTTACCTTCGTTTTCATTACCTTTTCTGGACCGAGAGCAGAAACCATCTGATAATAGATTAACCCTAAAAAAGTCCCCCATCCATAATTCTTTTTGACAGAAAATCCACTATTAGTTACTAAAGAGGCGAACTCTTTCATTCCAAAACGCCGATAATGACCCGCAACCTCATCCTGTCTAGACCAATAACGCATATTACAAGGTACGGTCAGAAGGGCGATACCTCCTGGTTTTAATAAAGAGAAAATAATGTTGAGAGCTGCTTCAGGTTCGGGAAGATGCTCGATGACTTCACTACAGATCACTAGATCATAAGAACAGCGAGGCAATCTTTCAGCAACTTCGTACAAATCTCCTACCTGAATGACATTGCGAATTTCCGGATGGGCGGATTTCTTTCCTTCCTCGGAATATTCTATTCCTGACAAGGTAGCTTTTGGATATTTATTTTTAAGTAGGCTTAAAAATGCTCCACGGCCACAACCAAGATCGAGAATACTACAATCTTCCATAGAAAATTTAGGTAGCTCGCGTAGCATTAAACGATAGCGATTATGGGTAAGAGGTCCTATATCTTGTAGGTTTTGCCATTGCTGCGACCAAAGATGGTCGTACATTTCCAAGTCATACTCACTGTTATTCATAGTTTAAATGTAAATAGAATTACTTCCGTTTTAGTCCCAAAACACTTAAAAAGAAACTGGAAAAAATCACCTGTACTCCCAACCCTAGAGCGGTTACGGAAGGAATGACAATCCGCATGGTCACGGCTGGATCTAAAGCCCCATAAAGTTGTGCATTCCAAGTATATAAAGCATACACCGAACCGCCTATACCTACTAAAAATAAAATTACGCCAATGATCAATCCCACCTCCAGATTAATATAACGTAAAAATCGTCTTAATTTTCGGTCTTCTGGTAATAAACCTTCGCTGATAGCAAAAGCTTTTGTAAAGATGGCAAAACTGACGATTTGAAAGCCAATAATCAAAGCTGTGGCTGAATAGAGAAGGGTGTGAACTCTGGGTTGGGTCATAAACCAAATCGTCGCCACAAATCCCAGAAACATTAAAGCCAGTCCGGGGTAGAGAAACAACCAGCGAGGACTATACATTAAGAGGAATCGGAGATGTCGCCAGCCATCGCGCCAAGTTTTTAGGTGGGGGGGACGACTGCGACCGTCAGGGGATAAAGTGGTTGGTACTTCGGTAATTTTCAGACCGTAGAGGGATGCTTTCACCACCATCTCGCTGGCGAATTCCATGCCAGTGGTGCGTAGGTTCAATTGTTCGATCGCCTGTTTACTAAACCCGCGCAATCCACAGTGAAAATCACCACAGGGGCTGCCAAAAAATAACCGTCCTAACCAAGTCAAGACAGGATTGCCCAGATGCTTATGCAATACTGGCATCGCCCCTGGTTTAATTCCCCCCTGAAAACGATTGCCCATCACCAAATCGTAACCCTGTCGCAATTTTTCTAGGAAAGGCGAAAGATTAGTAAAGTCATAGCTATCATCGGCATCCCCGATAATAATGTATTGACCTTTGGCGGCGGCGATCCCCCCCCGCAGGGCGCTACCATAACCCCTTTCTGGGATGGGAACCACCCGCGCCCCTGAATTAGTGGCAATTTCTTGGGAACCATCGCTACTCCCATTATCGGCGATTAGCACCTCCCCCGCAATTTTGTGTCGTTCCAGATAATCTCGCGCTTTGCCGATACAGGTGGCCAGGGTTTCCGCCTCGTTGAGACAGGGCATGATGATCGATAATTCTAGAGTAGGTATCTGCTCATTGGCGACGGCATCTGCCATGACCTGATTTTCTAGCATAACAATCGCGGTGGAGTCGTTTTGCCCAAGAGTATAACAGGATTATTGACGTTTGTAACAACAAATTTTTGATTGCTCAATAGTGCTGCCTTAATTGATTGGCTTGTCTTTGTCCCCAATAACCTATAATAAGTGGGCTGTTCATTATCTAGATTTCCGAAGCTATCTTAAGCTAGACAGGACCTTCAGCATCCCAACAACGGGGTTTAGATTACGAACAGCTTAGGGCAAAAATTTGGCAACCCAGAGAAAATGATACTGAAAAATTAAAAACTGAAGTTTATCTTGATTTCAGAGCAATAAACCTTAGCTATATCAAGCTGAAAATCGAAATGACCTTAAAAATTTAGTTGTAACATATAAGTTTAGAATTGATAGTGCCGATAGCAATGGATTACTGGGGAATAAATAACGTGAAGCTGCGGGGAAAAATGCCATATCGACTGCAACATACAAAAATAAGCGCAGTAAAATTATAGATAGGGCAAAAGAAATAATCAATACATATTGATTAAGAAGTTGGGAGTGAACAGGTTTAATCAAGTAATAGACGAATAATATTACAAAAGATATCATTCCAATAATATTGATGATCTGAATTAAAGGAGTGATCCTGATCTGGTTTAAATAGAAAATAAGGTCTTTATTTAAATCTCGTTGATTAACTAGATAAGTTCGACGATGTGCCACTCGATTAAATATTGATCTCATTTCAGGAGTTACTCGAGGATCATCCGTATTTTGTAAGAATCTATTACTGACTCGTGGCAAAAATAAATATCCACTCATTTTAGTTAATGAATGAGGAAATTTGTTTAGCCAAAATCCTATATCTATAGGATCAAAAGAGAAAGTTTTCCTGTTAATTATTTGATAGTTAAATGCCTCTTGCAGTTCAGAATTAATTTGAGTAAAAACTTGATACATACTCCTGTCTTCTGTTAAATTGCTTCTTCTAATTGCTTCTATTGTTGACCAGTGCACCCAATCAATTGTTACTTCTATATTAGTATCTTTTCCACCGAGTGTAGTAACTTTCCTAGCTAATTCTTCTTCGATTAGAGATTTTACTTGATTCAACGTTGGACTCACTTGATAAGCCATTTTTAATTGTTTACGACTTATATTGACAAACTCAAAATCATCGATATTTTGACCATCATCTATACTCTGAATCTGGGAAAAAGTTTCTTTAAAAGCCGATGATTGACCAATGGATAATGCCGGTAATTCTAGAAAAAAAGTATTTAATAAAGTAAAAAATGTAGTAATTAATAAACTTATAGCGATGGGAATAATACAAATCGGCAAAGCTTCTCGAATAGCTCTTGCTATATTCATTCTATTTCTTAATACAAGAATAACAAAAACAACTAGGTAACTCAGCAAGAACACTATCTGCTCTGGACGGGTAATGAATATTATTCCTAAACACAATCCACCAAGGACAGAAAATATTAGTTTCTTCGCTAAATTTTCTGACATAACAGTTATGATGGTTAAAGCCAAAAGGATATGATATAAGCTAATGGCTATTGTTTCAGTTACAATAGTATTGAAAACCATAAAAGTTGTTATATGAAAAGTTAAAATTGCAAAAACGACTAAGCAGATATATCGAGGGATTTTTAGTAATCTAAAACTAAAAACCAATAAAATATTAGAGATAGTGTAAAAAATCTCATGACTAATTCTTAGAGGAAAATTCAGAAAATTAGAAACCATTATAAATATTGGATATCCTGGCATATAATCGATTATTGCCTTAGCTTTATTAGTAGGGAACCAAATATTCTGATCTGCCATTAACGCATAGAGCAAGCAATCTCTTGGATGCCCTAAAACTTCACTGTTTCTGATTAAAAAAAACTTAATAATGATAATTGATAAAATCCCACAAGCAAAGAATAATTTATTTATATCTTCGGAAAATATTCTCGTCAATAATTGTTTTTTTAGCATAATATTTACCGAATTCAGATTACTTTGGCAATAACTTGGGTTAGACGATAGTAACTACTATATCGAATAGAGATAAACTGTCCTCACATATTCAAATCCCTCATGATCATAGTCCCCTTTCTAGGATAGTAACCACCCGCGCCCCTGAATTAGTGGCAATTTCTTGGGAACCATCGCTACTGCCATTATCGGCGATTAGCACCTCTCCCGCAATTTTGTGTCGTTCCAGATAATCTCGCGCTTTGCCGATACAGGTGGCTAGGGTTTCCGCCTCGTTGAGACAGGGCATGATGATCGATAATTCTAGAGTAGGTATCTGCTCATTAGAGGCGGCATCTGCCATGACCTGATTTTCTAGCATAACAATGGCGGTGGATTCGTTTTGCCCAAGAATATAACAGGTTATGTACAGCAGTGTACCAAATTGTTAGCACACAATCTGCTTAGGGACTTGCGCTTTGATAATGTACCATTTAGGGCTGGTCTTATTCTTCTACAGAGCGATTGTCTGGCTGGGATATTATTCCCACGCAAGTCCCTTATTCTTTTTTCTCTGAGCGGCAATCTCTACCTGAAGTTGAATTGCGATCGCTATGTTGGCCTCTCTGACTCTCTGACTGGGAGCATCTCATTTATGCAAGTGAGTAATTATACTTGTACCTAAAACTGGTTTCTAGCAAGGCTTTCAAAATAGCTTGACATAAAAACCTGATTTAGAGGTTACAAAGGTGAGATGCTCCCTCTCTGACTTTCTTGATTGGGCAATTTAACCCAAATTTTCCAGCAACTGAAATTCTGATGCTATCCTCGCCAGCCTACCTGATTATTTGCTAGAAGTCATGGCCAAATCTCCTTAACCCCAACTGACGTTACATTTACTCAAAAGCTATCTCCTTGGCACTGAATTTTTGATGCGTCCCGGACGCATCCCACAGCCAAATATCGCCAATTTCCCCCTAGGCTTTAGGTCTTAAATAAACTAGAGACTGTTGCCAAATTAAAGTGGGTTTATCGTAGTGATCAACTAGGTATAAACAGTTAGCATCTTGCCAAAGGATGCGACCAACGAGCAGATCATCGGTGCTTAACTTAATTTCTACTTCCCGTTTCTCTTGAATATAGCTCTGTACTTGTTTAATACTCGGCAGACCAGGATCGAATTGAGACATAATGAGTTTATCGATGAGGTGTTCATCCTCTATTATTCCTGTTGAGTAGCTTTTATTGACGATGAAAATCCCCTTCACCAAATATCAAGGCCTGGGCAATGATTTTATTTTGATAGATAACCGTCACAGTCCCGAACCCCTGATCACACCAGAAATGGCCGTGGCTATGTGCGATCGACATTTTGGCATCGGTGCCGATGGCGTGATTTTTGTGCTTCCCGGCCAAGCAGCAACCGACTACACCATGAGAATTTTTAACTCTGATGGTTCGGAACCAGAAATGTGTGGTAACGGTATTCGCTGTCTAGCCCAATTTATCGCCCGTTTAGAGGCTAACAACGCCATTGGCCGCACCTATCGCATTCATACTCTAGCAGGAACGATTATTCCTCGTTTAGAGGCTAATGAACAGGTAACGGTTGATATGGGACCGCCGCAATTACTAGGCAGTGAAATCCCCACCACTTTGGTGAAGGGGTCAGAAAAAGTCCTCGCGGTTCCCCTAGAGGTGGAAGGCAAAGATTGGTTAATTACTTGCGTTAGTATGGGTAATCCCCACTGTGTCACTTTTGTCGATGATCTGGCCTCTATTCCCCTAGAAACTATCGGTCCAAAATTTGAGCATCATCCGGTTTTTCCCCAACGTACTAATGTGGAGTTTGTGGAGGTAATTGGGCCGGATTATATGAAGATGCGTGTCTGGGAGAGAGGAGCGGGAATTACTCTCGCTTGCGGTACTGGTGCTTGTGCTGTGGTAGTGGCGGCCCTGTTAACGGGCAAATGCGATCGCCATTGTACCGTGGAACTGCCCGGTGGTTGTCTTCAGATTCACTGGTCGGACACCGATAACCGGGTTTACATGACAGGTCCTGCTAAAGCTGTTTTTGAGGGCATTTACGCCATCTAAACCAACCCGTCTGGACGGGGACTGAACTCCCCGAACAGCGCGACGGGATTGTTAATTCTTAGAGACTGGTAATCCAAGCAATAATTCCTTTACCAGTTAACAATTCAATGGCTAAAAGAGAGACAAAGCCAATCATAGCTAGTCTGCCATTCAATTTTTCAGCTTTTTTGGTAAAACCGAGACTGCTAGAACTATCAACGTACATTTTCGGTTCAACAGCAAAATTATTCAGTCTTCCTTGTTCTTCGGTGGTGTAGCCGCGGGCAGTCATGGGGAGGCTCCTTTTGTATGCTTATGTTAAGAAGTGTAACACATTGTTAAGTTATGTTGCAAGTTTTAACAAAAAATTTCTGGAGACTCAGAAAACCTCGATGAGGTGGTCAGTCAACGGCAGGATTCTAGGCTGTCAGGGTAGTGCTATAGTTCTATCTCCTCTGGGTTTATCGATGAAATTTTGCCTTTTTCTTGACAAATTAGTCAGATTGTGATAATAAAGAGGTGTAAACTCGTTCGCCTAATCAGGGGAAAGACAAAAACTATCTTAAGGTCGCCAGAGGAGTCCCGTTAAACCGTACAGGAGTTAGCGGGGGATAAATTGCCACCAAAAGCGAACCCGATTTTAGGGAGTCAACTGACCTTGAGTGAAGATACTCGAAAGGGTAAGTGTGGGGAGAATAGGGAAAAACCACTAGGAAAAACCCGAATAAAATCTTAAGATGCGGAGTGCCTAGTAGCCGTAAGTAACGATCGCGCTCACTGTTTTTGTAAATTCTATGGCAGAGATTAGCCCAGAGATCAACCTCATGCAGATAGCGACTATACTCAACCAATATCGATTTGAAATGAGAGGATACAAAGCGCAGGAATTAATCGAGCGCTGGTTGCCTACCTATTCGCTAAATTGGATTCGCATGGCGATTTTAGAGGCACTCTATCAGGGACGTTACAAAGTCATTTCGGTGGAGGAAATCCTCAAAATTTGGCACCGTCGCGGCCATCCTACCTTTCATTTTACGGGGGAATTCGAGCGATTGGTTTGTAAAAACCTGCCAGATTCCCAGTTAAATGGCAAAAAAACGGTATTTATCCCTAAACAGGAAAAGATCAATATACTTTCTGCCACCCTTGAGCGGCCTGATCCAGAGCCACAAGCGGAAGCCACGAGTAAAGATGCTTTATTCAACTTAGAAACTTCTCTTTTTGATGATCCTCGCAAGGGGATGAGTGATTTGGATGAGTTATTCTCGCAGTTAACCCCGGAAATGCCCAAATTCCCTGAATTAGAATCATTGCCTAAATCCCCTAACGGTCATGGAACTAGGGAGAATTTTTCGGTTAATTTTAAGCCAGTAATCGATGAGTTTATCCCTTTGTTAGACCCTTCGGAATTATATCCCAAATTAAAAGCTGTGGCTCGATCGCAGTATAAGTAGGGTTGGCTGAAAAAATTTTTCCTAGGGGCAGGGTGTGGGGTGTGGGGTGGTGGGGTGGTGGGGTACTGACACCAATTAATTCCCCGCCCTCAAGAAAAAAAAATCGCCTTGACGATTAGAATAGAGTTAACTTTTCCCCTCAAGGCTCTGCTCAATTAACTAGATTATGACATCCTCCTATTTTGGTCTAGAAACCGAAGAAAATAAACTAATTAACTCTAATAATCTCTCGTTCGCCGCTTCTCTTGGTATTCATGCCCTAATTTTAGCGATTATCTTACCTAATTTCCTCAATAATCCAGCGCAGGAGCCAAAAAAAGAGTTACGCAACGTCAATCTGATTGAATTGAACCCTCTAGAGCAGTCACGTCTTCCCAGTCTCGACTCCTCCCTGTCCAGCTTACCGGAACTGCCTAACCCCAATTCGTCCTCTTCCTCTTTGCCTCCTCTCCCCCCCATGGATGGTATCCATAACAGCACCTTACCTCCTTTACCCTCGGTTTCTTCCCTTCCCCCTTTACCTTCTTTACCTGCTTTACCTCCCCTCTCCTCCTTACCCTCCGTCAATATCTATTCTCCTCCCGTGGCATCTATCCCCTCCCTGGGTAGATTACCGATTCCTCGCAATTTTCCCACTTCTACCCCCAGTTTACCCAGTCCTCCTTCTGTTCCCACGCTGCCGGACAATAACAATCTGCCGAGGGAGACTAATAACCAGCAGCTCCGGCCTTACTTTGATCCCTACCGAGATAATCTAACTCCAGATGAATTGCGAAATTCGCCCCGTAGTGCATCGCAACAGGCACAGGAACAATTAAACAATTCCTTGGCCCGCACTTCGGAGCCGAATGGTCAATCGCCCATTGATGAACAGCGTCGTCAACAATTAATGTGGGAAATGCGGGAACGTTTGCGCTCCCTGGAGGCGGATAAAAGCAATACCAGTAACGAGGAGGCCATGAGAAATCAGGTGGATTGGCTGGCCAGAGTCCAAAAAACTAATCCTAACGCCTTAAATGAACTAAATCAGCCCAATCAGGGCAGCAGAGGCATAACTACCGTCAATTTAACCGGTAATTATCCCGCTACAGCTTGTTCCCGTCAATTAGCGGGGACGGCGGTTTATGGGGTGACGGTGGATGGTCAAGGCCGCATCAGCAGTGAACCCCAGTTAATTAAAAGCGCTGGCTTCCCGATTTTCAATCAACAGGGGGCTGGGGAAGTGCGCTCAACTCGTTTTAATAATCCCAGTGGTGAGTCGAGAATCTATCAGGTGCGAGTCAGTTTTGCCCCTAACCCAGAAGTGTGCCGAGGTGCGATCGCTAATCCCCCAAAACCGGAGGGTAGTAACCTCAATACGCGTAACTCCCCCCCCGTAACGCCGGCAATTGAAACCCCGCTTCGTCCCAATCAAACCCCGCAACCCGCCGTTAGTCCCCAACCGGATAACGTCAACCCCCCCGCAACCACAAGTCCAAATCCAGTCCAAACCCAGCCAGAACCGCCCAAAGAAGCGATAATCGAGGAAAAAGCCCCGGAAACTTCTTCCCAACCCCCCGCTCTCAATCAGACGGAGGTTTCCCCCGCTAGTCCCCCCACTAGCCAAAATCCTCAACCCGTCAGCGAGGAAGCTTTGCCCCCCGGTCCGCCAGCGGAAGCTAAAACTGAACCAGAAAGTTAGGACTTTTCAGTTATCAGTTATCAGATATGAGTTTTAAGTTCACTGATTACTGAAAAAAACTCTCATCTTCCTAGTCAATGATTCGATCCCCCCTGCCCCCCTTGATAAGGGGGGTGCCGATCCCCCCTTAGTCCCCCCTTAATAAGGGGGTGCCGATCCCCCCCTAGTCCCCCCTTAATAAGGGGGTGCCGATCCCCCCTTAATCCCCCCTTAATAAGGGGGGCATCTGATAATTTTTAACGGCTACCTACTTATTTTTACTTAAATGATTTCCACTTCCCAGATCCCCGATTCTTTTGTCTCACCTTGCCGTCGCGCCTCCGTTAGTCGTACTACCAAAGAAACCGATGTAGAGGTGACGATCGATCTTGATGGTAGCGGCAATTGTCGCGCCCAGACAGGAATTCCCTTTCTTGATCATATGTTGCAGCAAATCGCCTCCCACGCTGCGATCGATCTCGATGTGCGCGCCACCGGAGATCTAGAAATTGATGACCATCACACCAATGAAGACGTGGGAATCACCCTTGGACAAGCTTTACTGCAAGCTTTGGGGGACAAAAAAGGCATCGTCCGTTTCGGGCATTTTGTCGCCCCTCTCGATGAAGCTTTAGTGCAGGTTGCCCTCGATTTTTCCGGTCGTCCCCACCTCAGTTATGGTCTAGAAATTCCCACCCAAAGAGTGGGAACCTACGATACTCAGCTAGTGCGGGAATTTTTCGTTGCTTTGGTCAATCACAGTCAAATGACCCTACATATTCGCCAATTAGACGGGATTAATTCCCATCATCTTATTGAGGCTACTTTTAAAGCTTTTGCCCGGGCGATGAGTATGGCCATAGCGATCGATCCCCGTCGCGCCGGTATAATTCCCAGTTCTAAGGGAGTTTTATAGAAGCACTGCTTAACCCGAATTAACGTTAGCTTAAAAGCCCATAATTTGAGCCACTTGGGTTAATTCGGGCGCAATCCCAGATTTTAGTTGATTATTGCTGTGTTTTACCGCCGAATCTGGGTCTTTTAGTCCATTTCCCGTTAAAACACACACTACGGTGGCTCCATCGGGAACCTGTTGATGCACTTTTAATAATCCTGCCACAGAAGCGGCGCTGGCTGGTTCACAGAAAACCCCCTCTTGGCCGCCTAAAATCCGATAGGCTGCCAATATTTCCTCATCGCTGACCGCGTGAAATTGCCCTTGACTAGCGTGACTAGCGGCCCAGGCTTTTTCCCAGTTAGCGGGGTTGCCGATACGGATAGCGGTGGCTAGGGTTTCGGGATGGTCAACCGGTTGTTTGGAGATAAAAGGGGCAGCCCCAGCGGCCTGAAAACCCATCATCTTCGGCAGCTGGTCGCATTTGCCTATCTGGTGATACTGACAGAATCCCATCCAATAGGCGCTAATATTGCCGGCATTACCCACGGGAATACATAACCAGTCGGGAGCATTACCCAAGACATCGACAATCTCGAAAGCGGCGGTTTTTTGACCCTCTAAACGGTAGGGATTGACGGAATTGACTAAAGTTACGGGATAATTTTCTGATAGTTGGCGGACAATCTTGAGGGCATCATCGAAGTTGCCATTAATAGCGATGACTTCCGCTCCGTACAATAAAGCTTGGGCTAATTTTCCTAAGGCCACATAACCGTCGGGGATAATTACAAAGGCCCGCATCCCGGCCCTTCTTGCATAGGCTGCCGCCGCCGCCGAGGTGTTGCCGGTACTGGCACAAATCACCGCTTTTGCCCCTTCTTCCTTAGCTTTCGAGATGGCCATGGTCATGCCCCGGTCCTTAAAGCTGCCGGTGGGATTTAAACCATCATATTTGACAAAAACCTTGACATCGCGCCCGATTTGTGCTGAGAGATAGGGGGCGGGGATCAGGGGTGTATTGCCTTCTAGGAGGGTAATTACAGGGGTTTTACTGCTTACGGGCAGAAATTGGCGATATTCTTCGATCAAACCGCGCCAGCCGCCGATAGACAAGGATTTAGTGGGTGATTGGGGGATCGATCGAGAAATAATTGTCATAGCCTTAAGGATACAGATTTGATTAGATGGCCTAACTTCCTATTTTATCGAATAAGCAGTCCAAAAAATTAATCTCGATCGCCCGATTCAGATTCATGGGAGTTAAAACAGGGATGCAGGGAGATAAAAGACAATAACAGCAAATAAATGGGCTTTTAGGCAAAAAATTGTTATTTTATCGCTAAAAATCTGATTTTTTGCTCTTTTTGTCTTTCAGAGGTTGATTTAATTAGGATTTACTGAATAAATCTAAAAACCTTCTGAAAATCGGTAAAACCCCACACCAACCAACAAATTTTTTCAGTAAACCCTAATTAGTAGTAGTGCCAGATTAATTTCTTAGCTAGGATAGGCAAGAGGCAGCTGAAAAAAATTCTCCTGTCTCCTGTCACGACTGCTGGCAGTAGGTAATTTTGCCAGCATCTGATGTTCAGTTCAAACTCAAGCAACTATGTGTCAACTTTTAGGCATGAATTGTAATGTCCCCACGGATATCTGTTTCTCCTTCGAGGGATTTTGTGCGCGGGGAGGAAAAACCGACGAACATCGAGACGGTTGGGGAATCGCTTTTTTTGAGGGTTTAGGTTGTCGAACTTTTATTGATGTTCAACCCTCGATCGCTTCTCCGATTGCGGAATTAATTAAAAACTATCCGATCCATTCTACCAATGTTATCGCCCATATTCGCAAAGCTACCCAAGGAGAAATTAAACTAGAAAACTGTCATCCTTTTCGGCGGGAATTGTGGGGGAAATATTGGGTTTTTGCCCATAATGGTCATTTAGAAAATTTCTCACCTGCTGCGGGAGATTTTTATCAACCGGTTGGGGACACAGATTCGGAAAAAGCTTTTTGTTTAATTCTTAATACCCTGCGAGAGACTTTTCCCCAGGGCAAACCTTCCCTAGAACAACTTTATCAAGTCCTAAAAACTATCACAAACTCTATCACTTGTCAAGGTATTTTTAATTATCTTTTATCCGATGGTGAACATTTTTTTGCCCATTGTTCAACTAAATTAAGCTATATAATCCGTCAGTATCCTTTTGCCGCTGCTCATTTAATTGATGAAGATGTTAGCGTTGATTTTCAAGCTTTAGCTCATCCCGGCGATCAAGTAGCAATTATTGCCACTACTCCCTTAACTGATAATGAAGTTTGGACAGCGATTAATTCAGGAGAATTATTAGTTTTTCAGGAGGGCGCAGCAATTTTAAGTTAATCTTACCAGTGGTCACTTTGTCGAGATTTTTCTAAGTCAATTAACTGAGTTTTTAACCCTAACCAATCTAATTGATTAGCAAGGCAATCTGAGCCAATTTTTCCCGCTTCTAGATAAATGACTCGCTCGGCAAATTCCTCTAAAAAATCCAGTTGATGATTGACCATAATTATCGTCATTAAACTTTGATTATTTAATACTTCTAATAACCTGCTGGCCGTGCCTGTATCTAGAGCAGAGGTGGGTTCATCTAATAACAATATGCTCGGTTCTAACAGCAAAGCTCTGGTAATTGCCACTAATTGTCTTTGTCCTAAAGATAATTCTAACTCCCCGCGCTCAAACCACTGTTCAGGAATTTTTAATAGGGATGTCCAATGGTCAATTCTCTGATTAATTTCCGCAGGGGTAAGTTTTTTTAATTGCAAAGGATAAGCGAGAGCATCTCGAACATTCATCCCTAATAACTTCGACTCTTGTAGCAATAAAACTATCTGTTGTCGCAGGGAAATAACCGGTATTTCCCTAATCGATTTACCTTGAAAATAAATATTTCCCGTGCTGGGTTCTTGCAAACGATTTAACAATCGTAAAAGAGTCGTTTTTCCTGCCCCAGATGCTCCGACAATAGCTAACTTTTCTCCTTGCTTGATGCTAAAAGTAATATCTTCTAACAGATAAGCACTACCCCGTCGGATAGCTAAATTTATTTGCTGTAGTTCTAAAATCAAGATTGGTCTTTTCCTTACTTAGTTCAAAATTATTATATAATGAAAATAGCCCAATGAGTTCGGCAGGTATTCCCCATGGTTAGTCAAGTTAACAAAAACGAGATTATCTATCCTGAGAGCGACGGTAAACCGATGGCAGATAATACTAAACAATTTAACTGGATAGTGACGATTAAGCAGAATCTCGACTGGTTATATATCGATGATCCCCAGGTATTTGTAGCGGGGGATCTGTTATGGTATCCCGTGGAAGGCCAGCCGAAAATTGCCGCTGCTCCTGATACGATGGTAGTATTGGGCAGACCGAAAGGCGATCGAGGTTCCTATAAACAATGGCAAGAAGATAATCTTGCTCCTCAAGTCGTCTTTGAGATTCTTTCTCCTAGTAACACATCGATCGAAATGGCCAAAAAATTGCTATTTTATGATCGCTATGGAGTCCAAGAATACTACGTCTATGATCCCGATGATAATAGTCTAGAAGCTTGGCAGCGAATTGGTGACAGTTTAGACAGTGTTAGTGAGGTTAATAATTGGGTGAGTCCCCGTTTAGGAATTCGTTTTGACTTAACCGACGAGTTAAAAATTTATCGTCCTGATGGTACTCAATTTTTGTCCTACAGCGAAATTAATCAACTACTGGAGCAGGAAAAGCAACGGGCTGAAAATGAACGCAAACGGGCTGAAAATGAATGCCAGCGGGCTGAAAAGGCTAATCAGCAGTTAGTAGAAATGGAGGCAAAACTGCAAAAATATCGGCAACTTTTTGGGGAATTACCTAACTAGGGTGTGGGGTGTAGGGTTTTGCCGATTTTGAGGTAGTCAGTTACCTAATTTTCAGGGAAAAAGTCTAGGGATTTTACCCCCGATCACTCCAATGGTCAGCACTTTTTGAGGGCAAAAAAGTCTAAAAGCCTTATCCAACAAGGGTTTTAGATTTATTCCTGGACAGCAATTCTCATTTTAAGGTTTCATGACATTAAAACCCTTGCACCTAGAGGGGTTAATAATTCTTAACGAATCTCTAGATCGCTGAAACAACGCAAAATCGTTTCAAAATGAGAATTGCTGGCTCACCTCTTTGTAATAAACCTACACCTGTCAGAATAGGGCCACGGAGTAACGTCAAGTATTTTATAGAAAATTAATATAATTTAATTAATTACGTTGAATTAGTCAGATCCTAACCCTGATCATCTTTGAACAGCGACATCTCGTCTGAGGTGTTATCTGGTAACATTTTTGTAATTAAAAGTCAATAGATTAAATATTAATTTTTGTAAAGGAAAGCCTGAGTAGTTACTCAAAAAGCTCTTTACCATCTGTTACAAAATATGGCAAGATATTTATCGAATTGTGTCAAAACCCAGAGTAAATACTCACTTGGGTGACATTTTCTGATACAAAACAGAAACATATATATCCAAATACCTTAAACAAAGGGCGATCGTCATCAGATGACGAAAATACCTCAAAACCAGACTCAGCAATAATAAGGAGAACCATCATATATGTTCACTCACGTCAAGTCCACCATTCGTCATATAGTTCCCGACGGGTTGAATGGTCGATCGCTGGTCAAGGTGGTCTATGTCGTGCTAGAACCTCAGTACCAAAGTGCGCTGAGTAGTGCGGTCAGGGAAATCAACGCTAACAACCCAAAACTAGCGATCGAAATTAGTGGTTATTTAATCGAAGAACTGCGCGATGCAGAAAATTATCGCAATTTTCAGGAGGATGTAGCCAAGGCTAATATTTTCATCGCATCTCTCATCTTTATCGAGGATTTAGCCGATAAAGTTGTGGCCGCTGTCGGTCCCCATCGGGATAAATTAGACGCTGCGATCGTCTTTCCCTCCATGCCCCAGGTAATGCGCTTAAATAAGTTAGGTTGCTTTTCTATGGCACAATTGGGACAGTCTAAGAGTGTCATCGCTAATTTTATGAAAAAGCGCAGGGAAAACTCTGGCGCTGGTTTCCAAGACGCGATGTTAAAGTTATTGCGAACTTTACCGCAAGTCCTGAAATACCTCCCCATGGAAAAAGCTCAGGACGCACGCAACTTTATGTTAAGTTTCCAGTATTGGCTGGGAGGTTCCGCAGAAAATTTAGAGAATTTCCTGTTAATGTTGGCCGATAAGTACGTCTTTGATAATAAGGATGACAGTGTAGTTTACAAAGAACCGGTAGTTTATCCGGATATGGGTATCTGGCATCCTTTATCGATGAAAATGTGGTCGGATGTCAAGGAATACTTCGCTTGGTACAATAACCGCAGTGATATTGCTGATGACCTGAAAGACCCTTTGGCTCCCTGTGTGGGCTTAATTTTACAGAGAACTCACCTGGTTACTGGTGATGACGCTCATTATGTCGCTCTCGTGCAGGAATTTGAGTCTATGGGTGCGCGAGTCCTTCCTGTTTTTGCTGGGGGATTAGATTTTTCTAAACCGGTAGAGGAATACTTCTGGGATAAAAGCTTAAAAGGAGTGGAAGCGGTTGCTATCGTTGACACGGTAATTTCCCTGACGGGATTTGCTTTGGTGGGGGGTCCAGCGCGACAAGATCATCGGTCAGCGATAGAATCCTTAAAACGTCTCAATCGTCCCTATATGTGCGCGTTACCGCTAGTTTTCCAAACTACTCAGGAATGGGAAGAAAGCGATTTGGGGTTACACCCGATTCAAGTGGCGCTACAGATTGCTATTCCGGAATTAGACGGTGCGATCGAACCTATTATTTTATCGGGCCGGGATGGGGCTACGGGTAAAGCGATCGCTTTACAGGACCGGGTAGAAGCGATCGCTCAACGGGCGCTAAAATGGGCTAATCTAAGAAAGAAACCGAAACTGAATAAAAAGGTCGCCATCACTGTGTTTAGTTTCCCCCCCGATAAGGGGAATGTGGGAACCGCAGCCTATCTAGATGTGTTCGGTTCTATCTACGAAGTGATGCAAGCTTTACAAAATAATGGTTATGACTTGCAGGACTTACCCGCATCTCCCAAAGAACTGATGGAAGCGGTAATCCATGATGCCACCGCACAATACCATAGTCCGGAGCTAAATATCGCCTATCGGATGTCTGTACCGGAATACGAGCGTTTAACCCCCTATTCTGTCCGTTTGGAGGAAAATTGGGGACCACCACCGGGACATCTCAACAGTGATGGACAAAATCTATTAATCTACGGGAAAGAGTTCGGTAATGTCTTTATCGGGGTTCAACCTACCTTCGGTTATGAGGGGGATCCGATGCGTCTGCTCTTTTCTCGTTCTGCTAGTCCCCACCACGGTTTTGCAGCCTACTACACCTATCTCAATCAAGTCTGGAAAGCAGACGCGGTTCTCCATTTTGGCACCCACGGTTCCCTAGAATTTATGCCGGGGAAACAGATGGGAATGTCTGGGGAATGCTACCCCGATAACCTCATCGGGATGATTCCCAATCTCTACTATTATGCCGCTAATAACCCCAGCGAAGCTACGATCGCTAAACGTCGCAGTTATGCGGAAACTATTTCCTATCTCACTCCCCCCGCAGAAAATGCCGGACTTTACAAAGGGTTAAAAGAACTAAGCGAGTTGATCGGTTCCTACCAAACTCTGAAGGATAGTGGGCGTGGGGTGCAAATTGTCAATACTATTGTCGATAAATGTTTATTAGTCAATCTCGACAAAGATATAAGTTTACCTGATGGTGACACTGCCCATCTCAGTCAAGAGGAACGGGATAATATTGTCGGTTCGGTCTATCGTAAACTGATGGAAATTGAATCGCGCTTGCTTCCCTGCGGACTTCATGTTATCGGGAAACCCCCCTCGGCGCTCGAAGCGGTGGCAACTTTGGTCAATATTGCCAGTTTAGACCGGGAAGAAGACGATTTACTCTCCTTACCCCGAATTATTGCTAACAGCATCGGCCGGGATCTAGAGGAAGTTTATCGCAATAGCGATCGAGGTGTGTTAGAGGATGTGGAATTACTGCAAAACATCACCCTCGCGACTCGCGCTGCCGTCTCCGCTTTAGTCGAGTCTCAAACCGACGGGTCAGGTCGGGTATCGATGCTTTCTAAGCTGAATTTCTTGAATATAGGCAAGAAATCGCCTTGGCTCGAAACTTTACAGTCGATGGGTTATCCACAAGTTGATCCGGTGGCGTTAAAACCCCTGTTTGAATACCTAGAATTCTGTTTAGAACAGATTTGTGCCGATAATGAATTAGGGGCGCTATTAAAAGCATTGGAAGGGGAATACGTTCTTCCCGGTCCTGGTGGCGACCCTATCCGTAACCCCGGAGTTTTACCGACGGGTAAAAATATCCACGCTTTAGACCCCCAGTCTATCCCGACCCTAGCGGCGGTAAAATCGGCTAAAATCGTGGTGGATCGTCTGTTAGAACGGCAAAAACTGGATAATGGCGGTAAATATCCCGAAACCATCGCTTGTGTTCTCTGGGGAACTGATAACATCAAAACATACGGGGAATCCCTGGCACAAATTCTCTGGATGGTGGGGGTTCGTCCTCTTCCCGATGCTTTGGGACGGGTGAATAAATTGGAATTGATTCCCCTAGAGGAATTAGGAAGACCGCGCATTGATGTGGTGGTCAATTGTTCTGGTGTCTTCCGGGATTTATTTATCAATCAGATGAACTTGCTTGACCAAGGCGTAAAAATGGCTGCGGAAGCAAACGAACCGATGGAGATGAATTATGTCCGTAAACACGCTATTGAACAAGCAAAAGAAATGGGTTTAACGGTTCGACAGGCAGCCACCCGCATCTTTTCTAATGCTTCCGGTTCTTATTCTTCTAACATTAATCTCGCGGTGGAAAATAGCAGTTGGGAAGATGAAAAAGAGTTACAGAATATGTATCTCAACCGCAAGGGTTTTGCTTTCGACTCTGATAACCCGGGGATGATGGCCGATAATCGTCAGTTGTTTGAAGCATCTTTAAAAACTGCGGAGGCAACTTTCCAAAACTTGGATTCTAGCGAAATTAGTTTAACCGATGTTTCCCACTATTTCGACTCGGACCCGACAAAAGTTGTCGCTAGTTTACGCGATGATGGCAAAAAACCGGCGGCCTATATTGCTGATACTACCACCGCTAACGCTCAGGTGCGTACTTTATCGGAAACCGTGCGCTTGGATACCCGCACCAAGTTACTCAATCCCAAATGGTACGAGGGAATGTTAAGTCACGGTTACGAAGGAGTCCGAGAATTATCGAAGCGTTTGGTTAATACGATGGGATGGTCGGCAACTGCTGACGCGGTGGATAATTGGGTTTATGAAGATGTGAACACCACCTTTATTCAAGATGAGGAAATGTGTCAGCGTCTGATGAATCTCAATCCTAATTCTTTCCGCAAGATGGTGGGAACCCTGCTAGAAGTTAATGGTCGCGGTTACTGGGAAACTTCTCAAGAGAATTTAGACCGCTTACAGGAACTTTATCAAGAAGTGGAGGACCGTATCGAAGGAATCGAGTAATTGATCTAGTAAAATACCTCAAGGTAGAGAGGCAAAATATCGCTTCTCTACCATTTTTGTCTAGGAAAAACTTACAGTATTTGAATCACTTGTCTTGATCATCTTGTTCGGACTGAATTCTTCTCTCTTTATCCCCTGTAACAAAAACCGTCACCAAACCTGTTAAAGTACCCGCACTCATAATTCCAGATGCCCAAACTTTATCATTAATCCCCAGATAAATAGAGCCACCTAAACCAACTATCGCAATCGTAAAACCCGCAATTTGTCCAAGATAAGAGCGGATATTATCGTTTTTTACCAGTTCTGTTTCTATCTTTCTTCGATGTTCACCTTCTTTCTCCGTCATAGACAAAATCCGATCAGCACTACCGGGCAAAACTTCTTCATATCCTTTTAGAATTGTTGGATGAGGAATCGGGCCAGAGAAGGTTATGCTTTTGTTTATTCGTCTCAGGAGAATCGAGATTTTAGTTGACTGATCAATAGTCTCATCTTCTAATATTTCATCTATGGACTCTAAAGGTCTTTCAACTAGCTCACTATTATCCTGGTCTTCTGACTTTTTACTTTCGTCGGACATTTTAAGACAACTTTCCCCCATATTCACAAATGGCATTGTAAATATCTAATCCTGTCTTCATCCAATCAGACTGAATTGCGGCAGCGTCTGGGTTCAAATGTACTTTTTTGCCCACACGAACACGACAACGATAATCTAGATTGGCACGATAAGTCCCCCCTATATCTAGAACAGAGACCAGACCATCCATAAAGTACCGTCTAGGAATAGAGTAATTTTGGGAAGAAATGTCACGATAGTATTTTTTTACCATAACACCCTCGTTTAAGTCATGTTTACCCCTTCATTCTAGCATTTTATCATAGCAATTTTTTGAATTTATAAGAAATTATCACACTTAACCCATTTTTTACAGTTACAACACATAGCCACTACATTCGTACTATTAATGATCAAGGCAATTGACCGACCTTATCATTAAATCCTGACAAATATAAGTTTAAATTATAGCTATTGCGCCCTAAGAGCGATAATATTTAATATTAACCAGATTTATACCAAAGATAAATCATTATGGAAAATGTAGCCGAAAAACCCATTTTATCTCCTAAAGGAACCTTTCCCGCCACTGTCGTTAAGGTTATTGACGACTATAAATTAGTGATCAATAGAGGTGAAATTAGTGGAATTCGAGAAGGTCAAAGAATGTTAGTTTACAATACCAGCGAAGAGGAAATAAAAGATCCTCAGACTGGTGAGTCTTTAGGCTATCTTGACTTAGTGAGAGGGACGGGGACAATTACTTTTGTTCAAGAAAAAATATCGATTTTACAATCGGATAGAGCCAATAATAAAGGATCTAGATTGCTGGAGTTGTTGCTTAAAGAACAAGAAACCCCGTCCGATTTGATAGGAAAATTCATAAAAAGAGCCGTAGGAGCGAATTCTAAGAACGATAAAAAGCCAATATCCGAGCTAATAAATCGTGAATTGTTAAATAAACTGCTAGTATGGGAATTATCCGAAACGTTACCTTTTGAAAACCCTCAAATTGGCGACTCAGTTAGACCTATTTAGACCTATCAATGGAACAACCAATATTAGAATACTTTTTATCTCTTAAATATCCGATTTCAATTTATCCCGAAGAAGAAGGCGGATACACGGCACTAATTCCCAATTTACCCGGATGTATGAGTCAGGGTGAAACTTTAGGGGAAGTGATTATTAATATTGAAGAAGCGGTGGTAAAAAAGCAATTACTTTGCTTTCTAAAAGATGAATAAATATCCCCATAACTTGTTGCGGGAATCTAGAGATGAAGAGATTGAAAAATGTCAAAATAATGAATAATTAGTTTGACATTTTTTTGATACTTTCAGGTTCTTCGGTTTGTGTTATGCAATGGACGGGTGAAACTCTTATATAGAAAGACATTGCTTCGATTTTTGCCAATTGTTTTCCCTCTCTAACGAACTAATCAATTAAGTCTCTTGCTAAATAAGGATTTAGTCGATTTATACCACCCTATCGAACCATACCAAGTAACGAAGAACCAAAAAAACTAGGGAAAAATATTAAAAGGGGAGAATTAATCCCCCCCATCAATTTAGACAAAGAAACTATTGACTGGAATAGGGCCGAGCGCCGGGAAAGTACCCGTTAACCCGGTGAGATTAATCACCAAATCATTAGCACTTTGGAAGCCTGCCGTACCGTCGTTGATAATTAGGTAAGTGGTAGTAGTATTAGCAACCCGCACTAAAGCAGCACTGTTCATCCCGGGAGCTTGATTTCCGGCTGTTGCGCCATTAGCATCGGTAAAGACGTTAGTAACAATAGTGTCAATATTAGTCGTGGTGCTATCTGTTGCCCGGGTAAAAGCGACCGGGGCATTAATGGCCCCACCAGCTTGACTAAGCAGGTCAATTTTATCAGTACCAATAGCAAAATCCGTAACTCGGTCTAGGGCTGCCGAGGTGGACTGACTAAACTGGAAGATGAAGATGTCTGTCCCCACCCCACCGGTTAAAGTATCGATTCCAGCAGCGCCATTGAGGGTATTATTGCCACTATTCCCTGTAATCTGGTTATTTAAGGCATTACCCGTGCCATTAAGATTACCACTACCAGTGAGGAGGAGATTTTCCACATTGTTAGGAAGGGTATAGGAAATGGAAGCCTGCACGGTATCGGTTCCCTGGTTGAGAGCTTCAATCACCAAATCGCCGGCATCATTTACCGTATAGATATCGTTTCCGGCTAACCCAGTCATGGCATCTGCTCCAGAGGTTCCCACAAGGGTGTCTGGACCAGAAGTACCGATAAAGTCATCATTTTGGATAGTGCCAATAGCTGTAGCGGTGGTAATAGTAGCGCCGTTGGTGGCATTGGAGAGGGTAACGGTAAAGTTTTCGTTCAGTTCTACCGTTGTATCCCCCTGAACGTTAACAGTAATCACTTTACTGGTTTCCCCGGCGGCAAAACTCACGGTTCCTGACGGTAACAATCCCCCGACAAAATCCGTGGCATTGGCAGGATTGCTGCCGCTGCCGGTAACTGCCCAGTTGACGTTATTGGTTCCCGTGGTATTAACCGCACGAGTGACGGTGAAGGTAAAGGCTTTACTGCCACTGTTGCCCTCGGTTTGATTGGCATTGGTGGCGGCAATAGCGAGGGTGGGAACTGCTGCATCATCATTTTGGATAGTGCCAATAGCTGTAGCGGTGGTAATAGTAGCGCCGTTGGTGGCATTGGAGAGGGTGACGGTAAAGTTTTCGTCGGGTTCTACTGTTGTATCCCCCTGAACGTTAACAGTAATTACTTTTGAGGTTTCCCCGGCGGCAAAACTTACTACCCCACTGGGTAAGATTGCCCCGACAAAATCCGTGGCATTGGCAGGATTGGTTCCGCTGCCGGTAACTGCCCAGTTAACGTTATTGCTTCCGGTGGTATTAACCGAACGAGTGACGGTGAAGGTAAAGGCTTTACTGCCACTGTTGCCCTCGGTTTGACTGGCACTGGTGGCGGCAATGGCGAGGGTGGGAACTGCGGGACCACTCACGGCCCACAATTCCCGACCGTTCACGCCGTCATCGGCAGTGAAGTACAGGGTGCTGCCCACTACTCTCAGGTTTTGGGGGTCGGAGCTAGAGGAACCGGGGCGGATGTCCCCCACCAGAATCGTGCCGGCCGCCGTGCCGTCGCTTTTCCACAATTCAGTACCGTTCACGCCGTCATCGGCAGTGAAGAACAGGGTGTTACCCACCGCCGTTAGATTGCGGGGGTAGTTGCCAGAGAAACCGGAACCGGGGTTGATATTCTTGACCAGAACCGTACCAGCCTCCGTGCCGTCGCTCTTCCACAATTCCTGACCGTTAACGTTGTCATTAGCAGTGAAGTACAGGGTACTGCCCACTGCCGTTAGATTGCGGGGGGCAGACCAAGAGAAACCGGGGGCGATATCCTTGACCAAAACTGTACCCGCCGCCGTGCCGTCGCTTTTCCACAATTCCTCACCGTTAACGCCGTCATTGGCATTGAAAAAGAGGGTATTGCCCACCGCCGTTAGATTGCGGGGGGGGGAGTAAGAGGAACCGGGGGCGATATCCTTGACCAAAACCGTACCCGCGGCCGTGCCGTCGCTTTTCCACAATTCCCGACCGTTCGCGCCGTCATTGGCAGTGAAAAAGAGGGTATTGCCCACTGCTGTTAGATAGCGGGGGTCGGAGCTAGAGGAACCGGGGCGGATATTCTTGACCAGAACCGTACCCGCCGCCGTGCCGTCGCTTTTCCACAATTCATTACCGCTAACGCCTCTGGCACTGAAGAACAGGGTGTTGCCCACTGCCGTTAGATTGTCGGGGAAGATATTCTTGACCAAAACCGTACCGGCCGCCGTGCCGTCGCTTTTCCACAATCCAGCGTTAGTGAAGAACAGGGTATTGCCCAGTGCCGTTAGATTGTCGAGGTAGGAGCTAGAGTCACCGGGGCTGATGTTTTTGACCAGAACCGTGCCGGCCGCCGTGCCGTCGCTTTTCCATAATTCAGTACCGTTCACGCTGTCAAAGGCCTGGAAGAACAGGGTACTGCCCACCGCAGTCAGATTGCTAGGGTAGGAGCCATAGTCACCCGGGTTGATGTCGGCGACCGCAACTGTACCGGCCGCTGTGCCGTCGCTCCTCCACAATTCCTCACCGTTAACGCTGTCATAGGCAGTGAAGAACAGGGTATTGCCCCGGGCCGTCAGATTGCCGGGGTAGGGACCAAAGGAACCGGGGTAGATATCCTTAACTAAAAAAGGAACGGAGTCCTCGTCAACAATAGTCGCGGTTGCCGTAGATGGAGTGCCGAGAGTAGCTCCGTTGGTGGGATTGGAGAGGGTGACGGTAAAGTTTTCGTTCGGTTCTATCGTTGTATCTCCCAGAACGTTAACAGTAATTACTTTACTGGTTTCCCCCGGGGCAAAACTCACTACCCCACTGGGTAACACTCCCCCGACAAAATCGGCAGCGTTAGCGGGAAAAGTGCCAGTGCCGGTAACTGCCCAGTTGACGTTATTGCTTCCGGTGGTGCTATCCGCACGAGTGACGGTGAAGGTAAAGGCCTTGCTGCCACTGTTGCCCTCGGTTTGACTGCTGCTGGTGGCGGCAATGGTGAGGATGGGGATTGCTACATCATCATTTTCGATGGTTCCCGTGGCAGTAGCGGTGGTAATGTTAGCGCCGTTGGTGGGATTGGAGAGGATGACGGTAAAGGTTTCGTTCGGTTCAAATGTGGTATCTCCCAGAACGTTAACGGTAATCACTTTACTGGTTTCTCCCGGGGCAAAACTCACGGTTCCTGACGGTAAGACTCCCCCGACAAAATCGGCAGCATTGGCGGCATTGCTGCCGCTGCTGATAACTGCCCAGTTAACGTTATTGCTTCCCGTGGTGATAACCGAACGAGTGACGGTGAAAGTGAAAGCTTTACTGCCACTGTTGCCCTCGGTTTGACTGGCATTGGTGGCGGCAATGGCGAGGGTGGGAATTGCGAGCGTACTCACAGCCCACAATTCAGTACCGTTAACGCCGTTATCGGCACTGAAGAACAGGGTACTGCCCACTGCCCTTAGATTGCTGGGGTTGGAGCTAGAGGCACCGGGGCGGGTGTCGGCCACCAAAACCGTACCGGCCGCCGTGCCGTCGCTTCTCCACAATTCCTCACCGTTTACGCCGTCATTGACAGTGAAGAACAGGGTGTTGCCTACTGCTGTCAGACGGTTGGGGTTGGAGCTAGAGGAACCAGCGCGGATATCTTTGACCAAAACCGTACCGGCCGACGTGCCGTCGCTTTTCCACAATTCCTTACCGTTCACGCCGTCATCGGCAGTGAAGAACAGGGTGCTGCCCACTGCTGTTAGATTTTCCAGGTTGGAGCTAGAGGAACCGGCGCGGATATCTCTGACCAGAACCGTACCGGTCGCCGTGCCGTCGCTCTTCCATAATTCAAGACCGTTAACGCCGTTATCGGCAGTGAAGAACAGGGTAAGGGTGTTGCCCACCACCGTCCTCTGGGTGGAGAAGCCAACGGAACCAAGAAAACCGGGGTTGATATCTTTGACCAGAACCGTACCGGCCGCCGTGCCGTCGCTCTTCCATAATTCAAAGCCGTTCACGCTGTCAAAAGCAGTGAAGAACAGGGTATTGCCCAGCACCGTCAGATTGTAGGGGCGGATATTCTTGACCAGAACCGTGCCGGCCGCCGTGCCGTCGCTCTTCCATAATTCAAAGCCGTCATTGTCGTCACTGGCAGTGAAGAAGAGGGTACTGCCCACTGCCGTTAGATTGCTGGGGGAGGGACCAGATAAACCGGGAAAAATATCTTTGACCAAAACCGTGCCGGCCGCCGTGCCGTCGCTTTTCCATAATTCATAACCGTTCACGCCGTCATCGGCAGTAAAGAACAGGGTACTGCCCACTGCCGTTAGATTGCTGGGGAGGGAGCTAGAGGAACCGGGGCGGATATCTCTGACCAAAACCGTACCAGCCGCCGTGCCGTCGCTTTTCCATAATTCCCGATTAACGCCGTCATTAGCAGAGAAGAACAGGGTACTGCCTACTGCCGTTAGATAGCGGGGGTTGGAGGATATAGAGAAACCGGAACCGGGAAAAATATCTTTAACCAGAACCGTGCCGGCCGCCGTGCCGTCGCTTTTCCACAATTCAGTACCGTTAACGCCGTCATTGGCAGCAAAGAACAGAGTATTGCCCAGCGCTGTTAGAAAGCCGGGGTTGGAGCTATAGGAACCGGGAAGGATATCTTTAACTAAAAAAGGAGTTGACATGATTTTTTCCTGAATAAAGGGTGAAAATTAAACAATTAAGTAGTGGTGCAGAATAAATTTCCTAGTGGAGATAGGCAAGAGGCAAGGGGGGGTTAGATTTGTGTCATTAATTTTGCTTAAGTACTTAAGCCAACCCACGTTCATCTCTGGTATAGATTAGAATCGATTATTAACATTGATTTTTGCTTATGATTTATTATGGTTTCAGTGGGTATTAATAGAAGTCATGACGTTAACTGCAAAAGATTAATGCGACTATTTTACGCAAAGAATCGCCAATCTTTCAAGGTTTCCATAACATAAATTAACATTGATTACAAGAAAACGGGTTTCTCAAAGACAAGAAACCCGTTTTCTAGATATTGGATAAGATTATTGGATTTTTGCCAAAGACTGCTTAAATTCTGCGAGAGAATTAGCGGTAGCTGCTAATTTTAGTAGATCTTCTAAGATAGTAGGGTTAGTCATTTTGCCGATTATCTCTTCAATTTCTGAAGAAATCTCTCCAAAACGCACAGTTAAAACTGTTTTTATGGCATCGCGGCTTTTTTCTAGCACCCCAATTTCTTTACCAATTTCCTTACCAATTTCCTTACCAATTTCCTTACCGCGTTCTATCCCTCGTAACTCCATATTACTCATTAAAGGCATGGTTCTTTCCTCCTCAAATTGTTTGATTTTACTCTCTAAGCTTGACTGTAATTCAGGGGATAAAGTCATCATATTATCGATGATTTCAAACAGTTTACTAAGTAAGGTAGGTATTACCCACCCTACTTATTTATGATGATACTAAAAGACTTCCTACACTCCTCAAAAGAATTTACTATAAGTGCGGCTTTTAACATCTCTTCTAAAACCGAAATAA
>NZ_JADBUZ010000147.1:0-5040 GCF_020245305.1 Microcystis sp. M20BS1
TATCTACATGAGTAACGAGAACTCCTAGATGATTGCCTCCAATCATTGTGTCACTTTCCCAATGACCGATTTCGGTTTTCTGGTCAGCAATTGCTGGTCGCTCGCTGATATCTACACGCCCTGGAATCTCTCCACGCTTACTTTTTGCTCCATTTCGACTCTTTCTTTTTCGGTTCTTCCGAACTTACACTGTAGAAAATTCCTCAAGCTCCCTCTCTGCACAGCAATGCTCTAAAGTTGATAAATATCAATCTAACAAAAATTCAAAGCCTTAGTGTACAAGCTTTACAAGCATAAGTTGTTGATAGTTTTACATGACAGGTTCGGTAGAGCCAAATCTTGTCTCACCCAGGGCAATAGTCGTGAAGTCGTGATCGCTTCGGTAATAGCACTCGACATAAAAATTAGCTCACCAATCTAGATAAAATTTCTCGATGAATTAAAGCTCGATCGATTAAAAAATGTTTGCGATCGCTGGTTAATCCCTCTCCATTGGCATAAAAATTAATCCAAGCATTACTAATATCATTAACTGTTTCTGGTAACTGATCTAATTCCCAACCCTGCATCGGTACTTCGGCAATTAATCGCGACACTTTCGGATCATAACTAAGGGCAAAACAACGACAATCTTCTGCTGCGGCCATAATTAAACTATGAAAGCGCATTCCGATCACCATTTCTACCCCGCGAAATAAGCCTTTTAACTGTCTTGGATCCTCTAAGCTAATGATTTGATAATTTTCCCTTAATTGACGTGCTACAGCTTCACAGAGAGGCAAATCCCGCGACTTTTGAAAAGGGACTAAGAGAATAAAAGCCCCCGTACTGGTTTGCAAATGAATTAAAGCTTGGGTTAATTTATCTAATTTTGCTGGGGTTAATAGGGGATGGGGACGTAAATTGACGGCGATTCTTGGGGCGGGTAAATCCGATAACCCCTTGACTGATTGAGCTTCTAAAGCCCATACTGGATCGGGGGCAACAATGGGACTAATACCCCAATCAGCCACTAAATGAGCCGATATATCATCGCGCACAGTAACTAAACTACATTGTTTTAAGACTTTTTTGGTTAACCAACGGGTAAAAGGTCTATTTAATGGTCCAATTCCCTGCCCCCAAGCAATAGTTTTTAAGCCCAATAATTGAGCAAGAGCCATTAAACCACCGTAATAAATTGGACTGGCAAAACTGGTGACATCCTGCATTAAACTGCCACCACCCCAGATAAATATATCGGCTTTTTTAAGAGTTTGAAAAACTTGCCACCAATCCCGACTAGGACAGGTTTCCACCCCATAACGTTGACTGGTTTCTTTGGGATTATTTGACAAAACAATAGGTTTAATTGCTGAGGGTAACATCTGCAATAGAGACACTAATAATGCCTCATCTCCTCCGTTTCCTCTCCCATAATATCCACAAATTACTGCACGCATATATTCAGTTATCAGTTATCAGTTATCAGTTATCAGTTATCAGTTTATAGTGCTTTTCACGTTACTGAGGTATCGACAAGTTTTGCCAACAAAGGGTTTAAGCTCCTTGCTCATACCTCATTCTGATGAAAACTGCTATATCTATTTTCTTGTTCCCACTCATAACTAATAGCTTAAACCTGATCAGTGATCAGTGATCACTGATCACTGATTTAGTCGTCCATTTGCCAGGGTTCGGTGATGTTGTTTTCATCGAGGATATTTTTGGCTCTTAAAATCAAGATCAATTCACCTAGTATGGTGACATCGGGGGAACTATCAAACCATTGTAAAGAGACAGAATTATCCCTCTCCACTAGATAATAATTGTTCACGTCCCATTCGGCCAAAACTCGATCGATTACTAATAACACTTCCTCAGACCTAGTGGCAATCGATCGAGGTAATTGATCACTAGGCCATAAAATAGCTACAGGATCGATCGCCTTGAGAATTGCTTGCCAACCGGGGAGAGGCACAATCGTTTGTTTATCCCCCACCGTTACCAGTCGAAAAGGTTCCTCGACGCTCAAACTTTCTGTGTGTTTTATATCAGTTACCGTCACCGGAAATCTTCCTACTAAAGGGATAATTCTGGCTAATTCGTCCTCATCCTGTAAACGATGGACGGGTAGCAACGGTGCGCTACGGGAGGGAGTAACGGTAAAATCTTGTAGTAAGGACTCGATCGCCTGTCTGGCCGAGTCAGAATGGGCAAATTTCAAACCTTTAGCGATTAATTTCGCTCTTTCGGCTAAATCCCGCTTTTGTTTGCCCCGTTTCCAACACTGATAAGCGATCGCATCTCCAGGATGACGGGTAAATTCACTGGGAATCTGGGATAAACGGGAAAAATCTTGGATAGCTTTGGCGATATCGTGTGCTTCGGCCACCTCAATCCTTTTTTCTGCCGCTAATTTCGCTGCCCCCAATCTTTGTTCTTGGTTGAGAATCCGTAATTCGTATAGCACATCACTGCGCGGCCCGATGTAGTAACTTAATAAATCTTCAGCTGCCCCCGCTTTGATTAAACTCTCAAAAACTTGGGCAGCGACAATAATTAAATTTTGTTGGGCATTTTGAAACCCGGTTTGTTCAAAAATTAACTGGGAATCGTAGCCAGCTTTTTGCAGTTTTTGACATTTTTGCCCCCAATTCACCCAATTTCCTTCCTTATGAAGCAGCGAGCGCATTAATTCGGTCGCTTCCGTTTCGCTGATTCGATCATCTGTACTGCGAGGCTGTTCTGTCATAGACAACTTGGTCAAGCTACAATAACTAAAATTTATCTAATCCCTAAAAAATCTTCAATAGCAATTAAGGTTAACAGGATAGACTAGATAGTAACAGGATAGCTGACAATCACCCCCTTCGTACCTGTTAGGGCAAGTTTATCTTCAATGTCTAGATTAAGAGTTAATGGAAGCATTCCCCCCTCGTCCACAACTAACCCCGGTCAAAGGACGATGAAAACCAAGCGTCACCCCAAAGATAGTGCCTTGGGTTTAGTCTCTACCCTCAGCTTTCCGGCGATCGTCGGGACGGCGGATATGATGCTAAAATCGGCAGAAGTTACCCTCGTGGGTTACGAAAAAATTGGCGGTGGTCACTGTACGGCGATCGTGCGTGGTAATATTGCCGATGTGCGTTTAGCAGTGGAAGAAGGGGCAAAAACCGCCGCACAGTTCGGACAATTGGTATCTAAATCGGTTATTCCCCGACCGATGCCCAATTTAGAGGTAATTTTCCCAATTGGTAGCCGTTTAGCCGAAATTGCCCAAAGTCAACGGGGTTTCAGCAAACTGAGCAATATGTCAATCGGTCTCTTGGAAACCCGCGGTTTTCCTGCTATGGTGGGAGCAGCCGATGCCATGTTAAAATCGGCCGATGTGCAGTTAGCTTCCTACGAAACGATTGGGGATGGTTTGTGTACGGCCATTATCCGGGGTTCCGTCGCTAATGTGGCCGTAGCCATTGATGCGGGAATGCGGGAAGCAGAGAAAATCGGTGAACTGCACGCGGTGATGATTATTCCCCGTTTATTGGAAGATTTAGAACATACCCTACCGGTGGCCAGCTACTGGTTAGAAACCCCCGAACCTTTACCGATGTTATTACCCAATACTGTCCGGGAAAAACAACGGGAATTGGTCGCTTTACCTGAATTGGAAAAAACCAAAATACCAATTCGTCGCCAAGAAATGCAGGAAAAAGTGTTAGAAGAAGTGATTCCCGTGGAAGTTATCACCGATGAGGACAATTATTAATTTTTATTTTCAGCTTTGCTCCTGTGCTGCTAAAAGTACAGGAGCAAAAGGTTGAATTAGAGTTTGCGGCAAAAAGTTTGTTGGTGGGTGTGGATTTCCCAGTAAAAAATCTTTACAGAGTCCCCCGACAGTTAAACCAATCGAATAATTATAAATTTTTGTTAAGGGGTGCGGTCAGATCAAATAATCGTCGCTAGAATCAGCCTAGTTGTCAGAAATTTAGTTAAACAAGGTTTTTGACAATATGCTAATCTGGCTAACAGGCTTTTGGGCGTGATATAGGGAAAAGTTCTGGCGATTGCGCCTAAATAGAGTGATATGCCGAAAGTTAACCCATATCGTTAGTCTGAGGAGTGTTATCCAGAAATTTTCCGTATAATTTTTAGTTATACATACATTATCTGTAGCAGAAAGTGGAAGATTTAAGTAAAGAAAAGGCACAATATGACTAAAAAGAATCAATCAAAAAGATTAACGAATCAACATAAAGAGTCTAAAGGTGTGGTTGGTATATTTGGAGATGAAGCAAAATCACACGACATAACTGTTGGAAAAATTTCACTTTTTGTAATTGAACAGCTTGAAAAGGAGTTTCCTCAATTATCTTTTCAATACAAAACGAGCATAAAAAAAGAAGAAATAAACGAAGCATTAAAGAAAATTGACCCAGAATTAGGACAAACACTTTTTGTATCAAATTCAAGTATTATACCCGATGGTGGAATAATAGAAGTAAAAGATGATAACGGTAATTGGAGAATCGTTTTAGTTTCGGAAGCTAAACATCAGGGGAAAGACATTGAAAACATCAAAGCAGGAAAACTTGTAGGAGCAAAAAATGATCAAGATTTGATGGCTGCTGGTAATGCGATAGAAAGATCCCATAAAAACATATCTGAAATCGCTAATTTGATGTTATCTGAATCTCATTTTCCCTATGTATTATTTCTAGAAGGCTCAAATTTTTTAACAGAAACTATTTCAATTAAAAGACCCGATGGAAGGGTTGTAACGATTGAATAAAATTCAGGAACGCTAAATAGATTAGATAGGTTAACTTCTGCAAATTATGGAATGCTCATTAATACCAATTTGTGTAAAAATAAGTTTGTCAAGCATAAAGATAAAACAATTATGCTTCAAGCAACTTCTATAGACCTCTTGCATAATTTTTTTATGGTATAATATAAGGTTTTGCTTTTTTCTCAATTCTTAGATTGAAGTGGAAAAAAGAATAAAATGTGATCTTAGGTCAGGAAATCATCTATAATTTTGCTATGTTTATTAGCAAA
>NZ_JADBUZ010000148.1:0-31829 GCF_020245305.1 Microcystis sp. M20BS1
ACTCACTTCACAGCCAGCGATAGTATAATTATAGGAATCTGGTCGCCAATTTACTCGTTCATCTCCTAAAATTGCCAGACTGATAACTGGTTTCTGATACAAATCAAAGGCCCGATAGTTATAAATATACATCCTCTGAGGAAAATTTTCTTCGTATTGGCTTTGAATTTCAATATGAATCAAAATCCACACTTCTTCACCCCTGAGTAACCAGACTTTATAGAGTTTGTCAGCGAAACGTTTTTTTGTCTTTGCTGAAGCGGTAATCCGTTTGAGTTCTTTTTCTAGGGATTCGGGAATTTTTGTCCAATCAATTAATTGGTGAACTTCAGGAAAGAAGAAGTATAAAAACGCTTCAAAATACTCGCTTAATGCTTCTTTCCAGGGTTCATCATAATTGGCTGTTGTTTGGTTCATTTGAGTTGTCCGCTTACTCTTAGGGGTGAAGCGCGATAGCGTAACGCACCGATTTAATAATAGAGGTGGTGGTGGTAATCTGGGGATTTTGTGGTAAAAAAGTGGATATTTGTTCGATTCCGTCTTGATTGGGAGAGAGAATAACCGTGGCGACTTCTGGAATTACCCCAGCTTGGAGACTTTGATAATCGCTAACACCAGCATCGAGGAAAACTACGGTAGCGGTTAAACGCTGATTTCTCGCACTATCCACCCGATTAGCTTGACTCAAGCCATCAGATTGAGCAAAATTGAACAAAACATCGTCAATAGCAGGAAAGCTCGGCAAAAGGGTAGAAGTCATGACGTTAACTGCAAAGGTTTATTGCTAACAGTTTTAGCCCAACAATCCCGAATTTTTCAATACCCCTGTAACAGAAATTAATATTTATTACAAGAAAACGGATTTCTTGAGACAGTCGGGAAAACTATATATAGCGGTTTTCAGTCTGCTGAGGTACAAGAGTTATGGGTTTTAGGCAAGAGGCAAAAGGCAAGAAAAATAGGTGTACCTCACTAGCTTAGGAAACGCTATATTCATAATTTATCATTCATAATTCATCATGCCCACGGGAGCATTTTTGGCGATTAATCCTGTTCCTCTAGCCATTTTTGCCAGAGATCTGGACGACGTTCCTTAGTGCGATCGAGTTGTTGTTGATAGCGCCAATCAGCGATATCCTGATGATTACCCGATCGCAAAACCGGCGGCACTTGCCAACTGCGAAAGACCGGCGGCCGGGTATATTGGGGATAATCCAATAAACCTGCCTCAAAACTCTCCAATTTCAACGATTCTGCCTTACCTACCGTCCCGGGTAACAACCGCGTCACCCCGTTAATAATCGCTAAAGCCGGGATTTCCCCACAAGTTAGGACAAAATCGCCTAAAGATACCTCTCTAGTCACCAAATGCTCACAAACCCGCTCATCTACCCCTTCATAATGGCCACAGATGAGAATTAACTGCCGATAACTACCGGCCCAAGTTTTCAGTAAAGCTTGATTGAGAGGTTCCCCCTGGGGAGTCATCAGCACGATCTCCCGGGGTGGTAAAGTTTCTAAAGACTCGATCGCCTCAAAAATTGGCTCTGGTTTTAATAACATTCCCACACCACCACCGTAGGGTTCATCATCGACGCGACGGTGTTTATCGTGGGCAAAATCCCGGAGATTGACCAAATTTACCCTAGCGATGTCGCGTTCGAGAGCTTTTGCCAACAACCCCGACCGCAGCGGTGAAGTAAAAAAATCGGGAAAGAGAGTAATAATGTCAAACTGCACGGGGAAAATTAAGGCCTAGACTGGGATAGTGTTTAATGTATCATTTTGTCACGGTTCGATCGGTTAAAATCTTGCTAATTTGGCGCTAGTCTATCTCAATAACATGATAGACTATCCTGTACTGTCTAGGGGTTTTTCTGGCTCTAGCTTGAGTGATCGAAGTCTAGCCTAGACTAAAAGTTAACTAACAGTCCGTCATTGCCAGTGGATCGAAGAAAATTGCTAAAATCGCCTCTACTATTGCTTGATGTCCCGAAAAATATTCCTAAACCGCATTTTTTTCCATCAACCGTTCAGGGAAAATAAGATCAAGATACCTGTCCATCTTCCCGAAAAACCTTCCATCCCTAAAAATGTCTATTCGTTCAGTGACATGATCATCGAGCTAGAAACCCAACACCACCAAAATCCTACCCCCGTATCTCTCAAAACGGCGATTTTAGTCATTGGAGGTGCCGAGGATAAAGTCCACGGTAAAGAGATACTGCATACCTTTTGGAATCGCGCTGGGGGTAGCGAAGCAGTGATCGCTATTGTTCCCTCCGCTTCCAGAGAACCGGTTTTAATCGGCGATCGCTATCAGAAGATTTTCGAGGAAATGGGGGCAAAATACGTCAAAGTTATCGATATTCGTGATCGCGTACAGGGAGAAGACCCCCAATTTCAAGCCTACATCGAAGAGTGTACAGGTGTATTTATGACCGGAGGCGACCAGCTGCGTTTATGCGGTTTGCTCTCCGATACTCCCCTGATGGAAAGAATCAGACAAAGAGTGCAACAGGGAGAATTAACCCTGGCCGGAACTAGCGCCGGGGCCGCCGTTATGGGTCATCACATGATTGCCGGGGGCAGCAGTGGGGAAGCACCCAATCGGGCCCTAGTGGATATGGCCATGGGATTAGGTCTCATTCCTGAAGTCATTGTCGATCAACACTTCCACAATCGCAACCGCATGGCCCGGCTAATGAGTGCTATCTCCGGTTATCCCGAACGTTTAGGAATTGGCATCGATGAGGATACCTGCGCTATGTTTGAACGGGATGGCACGATGACAGTAATCGGCTGCGGTACAGTGACGGTAATTAATGCTAGGGAAATGTCCCACACCAACCACCATCACGTCACCGCTAACGAACCCCTGAGTCTGCATAATCTGCGGGTACATATTCTGGCCTACGGTGATGGCTATCATCTCAAAAAACAGCAAGTGATCCCTAAATTGGGGTAAAAAAACTCCTGAAAAACTGTTCACGATGAACAGTTTACCGATCTCGGAAAACCAGACAATAAACAACGGCTTCTTTGTGCTTCTCAACAGCGAACATCAGCTATATCATGAAAATTCTCAGAACCCAAACCCTGCGCGGTCCCAACTACTGGAGTATTCGTCGCGACAAGCTCATTGTTATGCGTCTGGATCTCGAAGATCTCGCAGAGAAGCCATCGAATGAAATCCCCGGCTTTTACGAGGGATTAATCGACGTTCTCCCCAGTTTAGTCGAACATTACTGCTCCCCCGGTTATCGCGGCGGTTTCTTTGAACGAGTCCGCACTGGCACTTATATGGGCCACATCATTGAACATATCGCCCTAGAATTGCAGGAATTGGCAGGAACTCCCGTCGGGTTTGGTCGCACTAGAAGCACCTCCACCCCCGGAGTCTATAACGTAGTATTTGAGTACGTTGAGGAGCAAGCGGGACGTTATGCGGGTCGGGCTGCCGTGCGTTTGTGTCAATCGATTGTCGATACGGGAACCTATCCTAAGCAAGAATTAGCCCAAGATTTAGCCGATTTACGCGATTTATGCAATAATGCCTCCCTCGGTCCGAGTACAGAAACCATCGTCAAAGAAGCACAAGCTAGAAATATTCCCTGGTTACTCCTGAGCGCTCGTGCCATGGTGCAATTGGGCTATGGCGTTCACCAAAAGCGCATTCAAGCCACTTTAAGCAGTTTTTCGGGGATTTTAGCCGTTGAGTTGGCCTGTGACAAGGAAGGCACAAAAACTATCCTCAAGGATGGTGGGATTCCAGTCCCCCGGGGTACGGTGATTCAATACTTGGATGAGTTGTCAGCGGCAATCGAGGAAGTGGGAGGGTTTCCCATCGTGATTAAACCCCTCGATGGCAACCACGGCCGGGGCATCAGCATCGATGTTAAAACTCAACAGGAAGCAGAGGAAGCCTATGATCTAGCCAGTGCCGCCTCGAAAACCCGCAGCGTGATCGTAGAAAGGTATTATAAAGGCAGTGATCACCGAATTTTAGTCATAAATGGTAAAGTCGCCGCCGTGGCCGAACGGATTCCCGCTCACGTCGTCGGTGATGGGCGCTCAACTGTAGAAGAATTAATCGAAATTACTAATCAAGATCCCAACCGGGGTGACGGTCATGCTAACGTTTTAACTAAAATAACTATTGACAAAACCGCCCTTAATGTGCTAGAGAAACAGGGCTATGAATTAACCAGCATTTTAGCCCACGGAGAGATCGCCTATCTGCGGGCCACGGCTAATTTAAGCACCGGCGGCATCGCCGTGGATCGTACCGACGAAATTCACCCCGAAAACGTCTGGATCGCCCAAAGAGTGGCAAAATTAATCGGTTTGGACATTGCCGGGATCGATGTGGTGACAGAGGATATCCGCAAACCCCTGAAAGAAGTGGACGGGGTAATCGTAGAAGTCAACGCCGCCCCCGGTTTTCGGATGCACGTCGCCCCCAGTCGCGGTTTACCCCGCAATATCGCCGCCCCAGTTATCGATATGTTATTCCCCCCTGGGACTCCCAGTCGCGTGCCAATTCTGGCCATTACGGGAACTAACGGCAAAACCACCACTAGCCGCTTAATTTCTCATATTTGCCGACAAACGGGGAAAGTAGTCGGATTTACCACGACGGACGGCGTGTATATCGATGATTATCTGGTAGAAAAGGGCGATAACACCGGTCCCTACAGCGCCAGTATGATTTTGAAGGATCCCACGGTGGAGATTGCCGTATTAGAAACGGCCCGGGGTGGTATCCTGCGATCGGGTTTAGCCTTTAATCAGTGCGATGTGGGGGTGGTGTTAAATGTGGCCGCCGACCATTTGGGTATCGGTGATATCGACACCATCGAACAAATGGCGAAGGTAAAAAGCGTTGTGGCCGAGGTGGTTAGCGCCGAGGGTTACGCGGTTTTAAATGCCGATGACCCCTTGACCGCTAGTATGGCCGAAAAAGTCAAGGGAAGAGTCGCTTATTTTTCCATGAGTCCCGATAACCCGATTATTCACGACCATATCCGTCGCGGTGGCATGGCCGCCATCTATGAGAATGGCTATCTGTCGATTCTAGAGGGAGAATGGACGCTGAGAATCGAGGAAGCAGTCAATATTCCCGTGACTATGCAGGGAATGGCTCCTTTTATGATTGCTAACGCCTTGGCCGCCTGTTTAGCCACTTTTGTGCAGGGTATCGATATCGAGTTAATTCGCCAAGGGGTGCGGACTTTTAAACCTTCCGTGGCCCAGACCCCCGGCAGGATGAACCTGTTTGACTTGGGACACCATCACGCTTTAATCGATTATGCCCATAATCCCGCCGGATACGAAGCCGTCGGCGGTTTTGTCGGCAATTGGTCCGGCGAAAAAGTCGGCGTGGTCGGCGGACCTGGCGATCGACGGGATGATGATTTAATTTTATTAGGGAAATTATCAGCCCAAATGTTCGATCGGATTATTGTTAAGGAAGATAACGATACTCGCGGTCGCCGCCGGGGAGAAGTGGCCGATTTAATTCTCCGGGGAATTAGCCAAGAAAATGCCAGTTTGCGGCCGGAAGTTATTCTCGATGAAACGGAAGCTTTAGAGAAGGCTTTAAGCACGGTTTCTGAGGGTGGTTTAGTGGTAATTTTCCCGGAAAGTGTCACCCAGGCGATCAATTTGATTGAGAAACATCGACCCCTGACCGATAATCAGGGTTAAAAGTTGGGATATTCTGCCTATAGAGTTACTTCTAGCCCGATGGTCTGTTCCCCTGTCTAGGCAATGGTTGATCTACAATGATTATTGTAGGCTTTCATCGAAGGAATAATAATATTGATGCAGTTATTCACCATCGGTCACTCTAATCACGAAATTGCCTCATTTATGCTTCTACTTAAGAAGCATAATATAACTGCCCTTGCTGATGTTCGTTCTCATCCTTATAGCCGATTTCTCAAGCATTTTAATCAGTCAATATTGTCAAATGCTTTAAAAAGTGAAGGCATTTACTATGTGTTTTTGGGCAAGGAATTAGGAGCCAGGCCGAGCAGCGAAGAATGTTATGTCAATGGTAAGGCTTTATACGAAAAAATTGCTAAAACATCAGCTTTTAATCATGGAATTGAACGAATTTTACAGGGAGTGAAAAAACATCGAATTGCCCTTATGTGTGCGGAGAAAGACCCGATTGAATGTCATAGAGCGATTCTGGTTTGTCAACATCTACGTCATTGCGATTTAGATATTTATCATATTCTCAAAAATGGTGACTTGGAATCTCATGACCATCTGGAAGAAAGAATGCTGTTTAAACATAGTTTGACAGATTTTTCAGCAAGTAGTCAAAAAGAAATTCAGCTTTCTTTATTTGTCGAGCCAAATAGCAATCTTCTCACAAAAGCAGAATGTTTGGAGAAAGCTTATAAGCTTCAGGGTGATGCAATTGCTTATATAGAAACAAGTGGTAATTATGATGAACAGGACAATCAATCTCTTTACAATCGGCTTTACTCAAAAGACTGCACAGAAGTTCTTTGATGATTTACAAAAAGCTGGCGTTAAGAGAGTTATAGATACTCGTTTAAATAATGTTTCCCAATTAGCAGGATTTAGTAAAAAAGCTGACCTAGAATATTTTTTAAAAGTCATCGGTGGAATTGAATATGTTCATGTTTTAGACTTAGCTCCAACTCAAGATATTCTTGATGAATATAAAAAGAAAAAAGTTGATTGGACAATATACGAACAAAAATTTAGACAACTTATTAGTAGCCGCAGGATTGAAACAAAAGTTTCTCCAGATGTAATTAATAATGCTTGTTTACTCTGTAGTGAGGCAAAACCTCATAATTGTCACCGTCGTTTAGTGGCCGAATATTTAAAGGATAAATGGGGGAATGTCAATATATGTCATCTCTGAAAAAAATTGTCTGTCTTGCTAATTCATGGAAATTAAATGAACGCTGTATCGCTGGAATTGATATTAGTTCAGGAAATTGGGTTCGTCCTGTGTGTGATTCTCTTTATCCAGAAGATGGCAGGGTTCCACGATCAGTTAGACTAATTTCTGGTAAAGAACCAAAAGTTTTAGATATTCTCGAAATTCCCCTTGCTGATACTGGCAATGATTTTGGGTTTGAATCGGAAAATCTTTCCGTTTTACCCGGTGAATGGAAATGTGTAGGTAGATTCAATATCAATGATTTGGGAAAGTATTGTAGAACCCCAACAAAAATACTGCACAATTCAATTAAATATGTTAATCCTTCTTATTTGAAAAACCTTAATTTCAATCAACGTTATACTCTCCAGTTGATTCAAGTGCAGAGTTTTAGAGTATATCAAAAAGAAAATTCAAAAGGAAATTTTGAGTGGCGTGGCACAATTACAACAGCGAATGGTAACAGTTTGACAGAAGCAAAGATAACTGATCCCGTATTTGTCGAGAAATTAAATACAGGCTATCAACCTCAGCAAAACTGTTTTGTTACCGTCAGTCTTAGTCTGCCTTGGGTCTCTTCGGCAAATTGGGAAGGAGAAGCTCCCTGCTGGAAATTAATAGCAGCTGTAATTGAATTATAGGAATTACGGCTAGACAACTTTTTTATAGGTTGTTGGCTCGAAAAAATCTCTGTTCGTGAAATTTTCAGAGCTATGAACAGTTGAGTTTAACAGACTGAAGTGGGCGAGGTAAATTTAGCATAAATGCTGGAGCGATCAAGCGAAAATAAGGCTCTTCTCAACTTTGTGTGATAAGTTTAACTTATATAGTAGCGATCGATCTTTGTGTCCTCTGTGTCTCTGTGGTTCCTTCCACTCCCTCGCCCGCAAGACTGTATCTTAGAATACATTTTACCCACCAAATCCAAAAGAACCCCATTTCCCTATCCTTGTCAATTGTGTATCAAAGCAGCTTGACATCCATATCTTGATAAATTTATCAAAGTTACTCTGATTTGAGACTATCTAAAATTAATTGTATATCTAAATCAAGAGCCTGAGCAATTTGTTCGATCGTTAATCCTAATCCTATTAGTTTGGGAACAGTTTCTAGTTTTGCTTTAATAACATTGTTTTCAGTTTTATAAATATGATAATTTTCTATTTCTCGATTATTAGAAGGGTGATGACAAAAAGTAACCTGATCAATTTTTACAGAATTTACTATGTTATTGGTACTACTCGTGGTAATAAATCTTTCAATTGCTGATCGAACAGTTGATTTATTTAATTCTTCCCCTAACACTTCCGAAAGAATGCGCCAAAGTTCATAAGCTTTATCTCTGGCATGACCTTCAGAACAATTATATTTTTCTGCTATTTTTGCATATTTCTGACCATCAAAAACGTTCTTTAAAATCCCTAATTGCAATGTATCGAGATGCTTTCCCGTGTGGTCAAAAACCAGATTATCAATAAGTGAGAAGACTTCTTGGGTATCCATGGGAGTAATGTTAAGATTTGGGGACATAATACCGTCATTATCCGTTATTTTCCGATATTTGTAAACATAGTTAACAAAACCTCCGACAATATCCGTTTTTTTCCGTCTTGACAATGTTTAAACTTATTAGTTAGGATTCTGCTTATTATGGTTGTTTTTGCAGTAACTACTCACTATGAGAGCCATTAAAATCCTCTGTATGTTCATTGGTGTGGGATTAATTAATTCTGCTCCCATACAAGCAAACAATATGAGTAATGATATTTTAATTAGCCAATCTCGTCGTCAGTATCAGTGTAAAACAGGACCTATGTTTTTTAATGAAAGACAAAGAGTTGAACCTAATATATCTGGTGCTTCAGTTAGCGGTGATTATTGTTATGTTCCTGTGTCAGCTGGAAAATGTATAGCGATGGCTCCTTTTTTCAATTTTGGTGGTGGTAGTGGTCCATCGGGAATGAGCAAATGTAATCCTAATAGTATTACTGTCACAGATGACGCAACTGGTATCAAATATTATCGATTTAATGGAGGAGATAGCTTTGTTCTTCAATAATTGATATTTTATCATCTCATCGAGTGCGATCACCAATTTTGTAGGCTGCATTAACGCAGTGTAATGCAGCATTGCCTTAATATCTTAGCCCAGACTCTTGAAAAATGGCTTAAATTCATTTTAAATAGGTTGTTATAAACTTACTACTGTTGCTGTTCCTTTTGTTACTGTTGCCAAAACTTCTAAAACTTTATAGACCAAAGGCTTTAAATCAGCCAAACGATTTGATTGTGATTGTAAAATAATAATAGCTAGATTAAACTGCGGTAAATTTTGCTCAAACGGCAAATTCTTATCCACTGTAATAAAAATATCAAATTCTTGTGAAGCTAAACCTAACAGTTGACCATTCTTGATCCCAGTCCATCCCATTTGCGGAACAGTTTTGATATTATAACCTGTAAACTCCCTCATTAATCTTCGGTCAATACATTCATCTAAAAGAAGCCTCATTTCACGCTACCCTATCAATAAGCTCTTTTTCAAATTCTGCAAGTAAGCTAATAACTCGTTCTCTTGTTACCGTTGGAAAACCCTCTAAAAAATCATCAATTGATTCTCCTGCTTTAAGATAATCAAAAAGTGTTTGTATCGGAACTCTAGTACCTGAAAAAACAGGAACACCACTCATAGTTTCAGGAGATACATGGATAAGAGGCGAATATTTAGCCATTTTGATTACCTTCTTAGCTTCTACAGAGTAGATTAACCCAGAGCAATACGTCTTGTCTTTATATTCTAGCCTAGATTCTTGAAAAATGGGTTAAACTGATGCTAAATAGGGTTTGCTGACAAAGTACGGGCGAAGCATTCGGGCAATAACCTATCGGTGAAACCGTAGATTTTTTATCCGAATGCTTCGCCCCTACAGGACGCGGGCCGATGAAGACGCAAGGTTTTGAAGCACGATTCTCTCAAAATCTTGCACCTGTGGGAGCGAGAAAAGCCACAAAACCCTTACCTTGCCTACATTTCACCTTTATTCAGCAAACCCTAAATAGGTTAGGGAAGTGACTTTCAGTTAATGATGCTAAAAATGAACAATAATCTAAAATCAAGCCGATAATGACTAAATGCAACCGACGGAAGCCCAACTTAGACAACTCTATCAGCTAATTTCAATAAAGTCCGAAAACTATGGACGGGTAGGTTCTTTATGGGAGGGGAGGTCGGCGACGACCTTCTCGACCCCTAACTATCAGTCAACGATTTTTAAAAGCTTCGATCGCCGCTGGCAAAGTATAGTAAATTCTCTCCTCGCTAATTTTATCTAACAAGCGGGAACGTTGCAATTCTAAGTACAGATCGTGTTTAACCCTAGCGAGGGCGAAAACTATACCCTGTCTTGATAATTCTGCCGCTAATTCCTCAAGAATCTCCACTGCTGTACTATCCAATTCCCCAAGGGCCTCCGTATTCAAGACAAACCATTCTACCGGTTTTGTCTCCCGGGCAATGGCACTGAGAGCGCGACGTTTAAAGTCGGCCGCATTAGCAAAAAATAAGGGGGCATCGTAACGATAGATAACTAACCCCGGTATTGTTTGCGCTTCCGGCCAATCCTGGAGCGCGTGTAAACCCATCACCCCCGGAACCGTACCCAAGACGGCATCATCAGGCCGAGTAATGCGGGCCAATAAATCGATAACCGAGAGACCGATGGCGATAGCAACCCCGCTTAAAATCCCCGTGGTTAGCACCCCCACCATGGTCAGGACAGCGAGATTAAACTCACTATTGCGAAAGCTTTTTAGTCGTTTAGCGCCGGCGATATCCAGCAGTTTACAGGCTGCATAAATCACCAGCGCACCCAAGGCAGCCTTGGGAAAGAGTGCCAGTACTGGACCGAGCAGGAAAATGACCGCCACCACCACCACTGCCACCACCAGGGAGTAAATCTGACTTTTACTGCCCACAGAATCCCCCACCGCAGTGCGACTGGCGCTGCTGCTGATGGGAAATCCCTGACAAAAACCCGCCGCCAGATTCCCCAGTCCTAGGGCTAAAAATTCTTGATTGGCATCGATTTCTTGGTTATGACGTGCGGCGAAGGCTCTAGCGGTCAAGACGTTATCGGAATAGCCGACCAGGGCAATGCCGACGGCCGCGGTTCCTAGGGGTAGTAATTGGGAAAAATCTAGGGTTGGTAAGCCAAAATTAGGCAAAGTCTTGCTAATTTTCCCCACTACTGCCACCCCCTCCCCATCGAGATGGAAGGTGGCGACGGCGAGGGTTCCCAGTAAAACTGCCAGCAAGGGACCCGGTGCTTTGGGAAAATATTTTTGGATGATAAATAGAAATAGTAGCAGCAATAGAGCTAGGCTAAGGGTTGGCCAGTGCCATTGGTTTATTCCCCAGAAAAAAGCGAAAATTTCTTTAAAAACCGTATTTTCACGGATTGACAAACCACTAATTTTACCCAGTTGTCCCGCAATCATGATCACCGCCACTCCCGCCATATAACCGATTAGAATCGGTTTGGAGAGTAAATTAGCTAAAAATCCCAAGCGGGCGATATAACCAACTAAACAGATTAAACCGACCATTAGGGCTAAAAAAGCCGCTAAACTGCCGTAATTTTCCCCTTGAAGGCTCACCAGAGGTGCGATCGCTGCCGCCGTCATCACTGCCGTGGTCGATTCTGGTCCGAGGGATAGTTGCGATGAGGAGCCGAAAAGGGCGTAAACTAGGGCGGCTGGCACGAGAGTCCACAATCCCACCACGGGATCGACCCCGGCCAGGTCGCCGTAAGCCATACACTGGGGAATAGCGTAGGCTGCCACGGTGACACCGGCGAGTAGATCTCGGACTAGCCACTGCCATTGATAGGAGCGCAGGTTTTTTGGCCCGGGTAAATCAGAAAAATCGACTCGTCGGGAGTTTTTACTCATAGTTTTTCTCTCTTAACGGCGACTTAAGGGACTTGCGTGGGAATAATATCCCAGCCAGAAAATCGCTCTGTAGAAGAATCAGATCAGCCAGATGGCACATGATCAAAGCGCAAGTCCCTTAGCTGCGGGGGCTCTCCAAGGCTCTCGCCCCACTTAGGGTGATCAGCAAACCTGAGCGAGCGGAGGGCGCAAGCTTTGCGCCCCTACAGTAACGGATTTTGTCCACAATGTAGGGGCGAACTGCGTTCGCCCAAAAGGTACATTATCAAAGCGCAAGTCCCTAACCTAATTTTAACGGAAGAATTGGCTAGGAAAAGCCTTGAGGCTGAGACATTTTCTGTCAGCAGGATATTTATACCATTTTAGCCGTAATTTTAGTTAAACTGGCTAAATATACTCGGAAATATCCTCTTGACAATCATCGGCTAAGTATGATAGAGCGCGGAAACGTAAACCGACTAATTGTTCGTAGAGAGGATTTAACTTGCACAGAGGCGGAATATGGACTAATTTATGGCCAAAAAGCACGATATCGCGTTCAAAAGGACATTGAGGCGGCACCATTTTGCAGATAAACCGGGCCAAGCGCGGATCGTGCATTTCCACCCCATCTAACCAGTCTTTGAGGGGATGCAGCAGATCTGGGTGGGGATGTTCGGCACTGATAAACTCGGATTTATTCGCTTCTGTGGTAATTTCGGGAATTTCACAGATAGTATGTTCTAAAGCTGACAAGGCCTCGATTTCTAACCCGAAAGCATCCCGATAACTACGCAGTAATTGCGCTTCTGCGGGGGAATAAACGCCATCGGCGATCGCTACCATAACCGCCGTGCGGAGGAAGTTTTCTGATATTTTGGGGTCATGACCGAAACTTGCGGCCAATTCTTCGGGACTAATCGATTGATAGAGAACGTGGTCGTCATCTAATTCTAATTCGTGAGCGAAACGGGCGATCGATTCCTGCTCGCTGGTGCTATAATCCCCATCAGACCAGGCAATTGTCAGTAATCCCCGTAACCAGTCCCTAACTTGTTCGTTAGTGTAGCGGTATTGAACAGAGCTAACCATAGGTATGTATTGCTAAAACTGATTCTAGTTTCTCAATTTAATTCTACCCATCGCCCCTGGATTCTAGTGGCTCCTGTTCATATCATTTAACTATAGCCAATAACCCCATGGTCAGATCGGAATTTTTCGTTTTTCAGCCAGCATAATCGGGCAATTTTCGCCCCTAGGAGCAGGGGTAAGTGGTGCTGCTTCTTGTACCTTCCCCAACCGCGTCAGTCCTACTGAAAAGGCGGATTCCTAGGATTAACGTCCAATACCGAGGTAACGGAAACCAGCTGCTGTCACCACCGCAGGATCGAGGAAATTGCGACCATCAATTAACACGGGTTCGCGCATGGTTTTAACCATTTTGCCGTAGTCGAGACGGAGGAATTCTTGCCATTCCGTCACCACCACCAAAGCGTCACAACCATCGGCCAATCTTTCTGGATCCGATTCGATAATCACACCGCTTAAACCGTGACTTAAACCACTTTGGGAAACGATCGGATCATAGGCTTTTACCTTAGCACCTAAACGATTTAACTGTTCGATCATGGTTAAAGCCGGGGCATCGCGCATATCATCGGTATCGGGTTTAAAAGTTAATCCCAACAAACCGACGGTTTTACCCTTGAGGATTTTTAATTCCTGTTGCAGTTTTTCGATCGCGATTGTCCGTTGACGTTTGTTAACATTGATAGCGGCGTTAAGTAATTCCGTTTCGTAACCGTAGTCTTCTGCGGTATGTACCAAAGCCGACACATCTTTGGGGAAACAGGAACCCCCCCAACCGATCCCGGCCGAGAGGAACTTGCTGCCGATACGGGAATCTAAACCGATACCTTTAGCCACTTGGGTGACATCGGCCCCCACGCGATCACAGATATTAGCTACTTCGTTAATAAAGCTAATTTTGGTGGCTAGGAAGGCATTAGCGGCGTATTTAATCATTTCCGCCGAACTGAGATCCGTAACAACCACGGGAACGGGAGGCAAGGAGGGATCGTCAGCGAATTGGCGTTTAACCAAAGGAGCGTACAATTCCTTCATCATTTCAATAGCTTTCGGGTTATTACTGCCTAAAACAATGCGATCGGGGTTAAAAGTATCATAAACTGCCGAACCTTCGCGTAAAAATTCGGGATTGCTGACCACATCGAATTCCGCTTCGATGCGTTCTAGTGTACTAATACCGCCACCAGCGGCCACGAGATTTTTTTGTCTCTCGGCCACCCCATCGAGGACGATCATCCGTACCCAATCCCCAGAACCGATGGGAACGGTAGATTTATTGACGATTACTTTATAACCACCGTTGAGATGGGCCCCAATACCCCGGGCCACCGCTTCCACATAACGGGTGTCACTTTCTCCCGTGGGTAGTGCTGGTGTACCAACAGCGATAAAGAGGATTTCACCGTGTTTAACTCCCGCTTCTAGGTCCGTGGAAAATTCCAGATTGCCAGAGGCTGCTGAAGACTGCATTAATTCCGATAACCCCGGTTCATAGATGGGGGATTGTCCCGATTTCATTAATTTGACTTTTTCTTCATTGTTGTCAATACAGATGACATGATGGCCGATATGTGCTAGACAAACCCCAGTGACTAAACCCACATAACCCGTTCCGATAACACAAACACGCATGATAATCACTCCAGTGACAATTAAGTTAATTTTATTGATTAGGGATTAGCTTAGACGAGAACGGAAATCCTCGATCGTCATTTTTAAACCCTGACTTAGAGGAATAGTGGGACTCCAATCCAGATAGGTTTTAGCACGAGTGATATCCGGTTGTCGTTGCTTGGGATCATCTTCCGGTAGTGGTTTATAGACTAATTCGGCCTCGGGATTAATCATGCCTTGGATCACTTGCGCTAATTCCAGAATTGTGTATTCGTCGGGATTGCCGAGATTAACTGGCCCGATAAAGTCCCCATTCATCAAACGCATTAACCCTTCCACTAGGTCAGAAACATAGCAAAAACTGCGGGTTTGGGAACCTTGACCATAAACCGTCAGGGGTTCACCGCGCAAAGCTTGCACGACGAAATTACTCACCACTCGTCCATCGTTTTCCAACATTCGCGGGCCGTAGGTGTTGAAAATCCGGGCCACCCGGATATCGACTTTATGCTCCCGATAATACTCGAAAGCGAGGGTTTCCGCTACCCGTTTACCCTCGTCATAACAGGAACGCGGCCCAATGCAGTTGACGTTGCCTCGATATTCTTCCGTTTGGGGATGCACATCGGGATCGCCATAGACTTCTGAGGTAGAAGCGAGCAAAAATCGCGCTTTTACCCTTTTAGCTAGGCCCAGCATATACAGAGTCCCTAAAACATTGGTTTTAATCGTTTTTACTGGGTTATATTGATAGTGGATTGGGGAAGCAGGACAGGCCAGGTGATAGATCTGATCAACTTCTAGACGGATCGGCTCGGTGATATCGTGACGAATTAGCTCAAAATAAGGATTTCCTAGCCATTTAACGATGTTTCGGCGCACCCCCGTGTAGAAGTTATCCAGACAGATCACTTCATGACCCTGTTCCATCAAGCGATCGATTAGATGGGAACCTATAAAACCCGCACCGCCTGTAACTAGGATTCTCATGTAATTGACAAGTAAACATATAAAATTATTCTTAAAATACCCTTACGCTGGCTTTTTGGCAAATATTTTTTTTGACGGGGTGTTATCAGCGATCGCCGATGCTAGGCTAATGGCTGAATAATGGCTGGGTAATCCTTAAAAAATGTAACAATTTTCGTAGTCATCCCTACAGAGTTCTATATTGTCCAATCTTGTAGGCGTAAATTAGGGATTTGAGAGAAATCACGATAATTGCGTGTTACTAAAATACTGTTTTCTGATAAACTAATCGCTGCAATTCTTAAATCTTGTGTTCCTATACGAATTTTTTGCTCCCGTAATTCTCTGAAATGATAATGAGCTTCTAAAGTATAGTTCAAAATTTTAAATTTGCTCAGATAATTAACTATATCTCTCAAACCTTGATAGCCTTTGATTAACTTTTCATATTGATTGCTTTGAGAGTATTTTCTGATCACGCTGAACCATCCTCTTACTTGTTCTTCTAAAGTAATAATTGTTATAGCCGTATCATCAGGATTGATAGACGCTACTCTCCGAACTAAGTTCGGATGTAGTTTTTGCAGTAGGGTTATATGATCGGTATCTAATATATATTGAGTCACGGTGTTTCAACTTGTTGACTGTCTTCTTGGTCAACTTTTTGACGATAGGTTTCCATACTCTCTATGACTTCATCTAAGAGGGGATTATAGGTTAGTGTAACTGGTATATTGAGCAGTGGATGCTCTTGTTGTTGTTTTTTCTGCGCTAATTTTTCAAATAATTGGTTTTGTTCTTCTAAAGAAAGTTGATCGATAGATTCTATAATCTGGCTAAGAGAAAGATGAGGAGTCATAAATTACAAGCCTTTTTGACTAGATATTGATGCTAGTGTAGCATAATTCCCTTCGCTAACAGCTTTAAAACAGAACCTACAGTAATCCGCATTTTTCTGATAGTTCCCTAGTGGTACAAACAGGATGCCTGTAAATGACATTGATGCAATTGGTAGCAGAGGCATCCGCCGCCTGTAAAGAGATAGAAAGATTTAAGGTTAGAACAAGGCCAGCATCTGTTATACTCTAATACAGAAGAAACTCCCTTGTCAAATTTGGCCAAATTCGGGCAAAATAGGGGATGTAAATTTTATACACTATTTAGTATTATTTTGATAGGACTAAAGAGGCTAGATTATGATCAGTGCCGAGCAAAATAAGCTATTTATCCTGATTGATGGGCATTCTTTGGCTTTTCGTGCCTATTATGCCTTTGCTAAGTCTCGTTCTGGTCCTCTGCGTACTTCTACTGGCATTCCCACCAGTGTTTGCTTTGGGTTTTTAAATTCTCTGCTGCAGTTACTAGAAACTCAAAAACCTGCTTATTTAGCGGTCGCTTTTGATTTAGCAGCTCCTTCTTTTCGCCACGAAGCTGATGTCAATTATAAGGCTAATCGGCAAGAAACTCCCGAAGAATTTCGCCCCGATTTAACTAATCTGCAAAGTCTCTTGGCAGCGATGAATATTCCTATTGTGACTTCCCCTGGTTATGAAGCAGATGATGTTTTAGGAACTTTGGCAAAACAGGCCGGCGATAATGGTTATACAGTCAAGATTTTAACAGGCGATCGAGATTTATTCCAATTGGTAGATGAGGAGAAAAAAACCACGATTCTCTATCTGGATATTAATGCGGTCAAAAGTACATCGGGACAGGGTTATACAGAATTTAATTCCCAAGCTGTCACGGAAAAGTTAGGGGTGACACCAAAACAGGTAGTAGATTTTAAAGCTCTTTGCGGTGACAAGTCTGATAATATCCCCGGGGTGCGCGGAATTGGCGAAAAAACAGCGATAGATTTATTAAAAAAATACGATAACTTAGACGATATATATACCAATCTGGAATCGATCAAGGGAATGGTAAAAACTAAATTATTAGAGGGAAAACCCGCCGCCGAAAGTTCTCGCTATTTAGCCAAAATTGCCCTTGATGCACCCGTTAGTCTCGAAGAGGATAAATTTCGTCTCCGAGGTTTTGATCGGCGTTTAGTTAAACCTTTATTGGAAAGATTAGAATTAAAGAAAATTCTCCAGAAACTCGATCAAATTCAACAGCATCTAGGTGGCACTCCTACCCTAGAATTAACTAGCGATGCTGATTCTAATCAATTGTCTCTGTTTGATTTACCCCCTATTTCTCCACCAGTTCTAATTGCTCCGGAAATTATTGATACTATTCCTAAGTTAGATGCTTTACTGGCCAAATTAACAACTTTCACTAATCCACATTTTCCTGTCGCTTGGGATACCGAAACCACAGATTTAAATCCTCGTGTAGCCAAATTGGTCGGGATCGGTTGCTGTTGGGGAAAAGAATTAAATTCTATGGCCTATATTCCCATCGGCCACCAGAGCGGTGATAATTTAAATCTAGAGATAGTCCTCGAAAAATTACGCCCAATTTTAGCCAGTGATAATTATCCGAAAGTCTTCCAGAATGCGAAATTTGATATTGATGTTTTTTATCATCAAGGAATTACCGTTAAAGGTCTAGTTTTTGATACTATGGTGGCTAGTTATGTCCTCCATCCCGAACTAACTCATAATCTCGAAGATTTATGCGATCGCTATTTGGACGGTATCAGTTCCCTTAGTTATAAAAGTCTCGGTATTCCTACGGGAAAAACTATCGCTGATTTAGATATTACCACCACTGCTAACTACTGCGGATTAGATGCCTACGCTACCTATTTACTTCGAGAAAAATTACAGGCAGAATTAACTAAAATTCCCCCTTTATATCAATTATTCTCAGAGGTAGAATCTCCCTTAGTCATGGTGCTGTGGCAGATGGAAAATTATGGTATAAAAATTAATATTAACTATCTAAAAAACTTGTCCCAGCAACTAGAAAGAGACTTGGCAGACATAGAAAAAAATGCCTACGAATCTATCGGAGAAACTTTTAATCTTGGCTCTCCTAAACAGTTAAGTGAAATCCTTTTTGATCGATTAGCACTCAACCGCAAAAAATCCAGAAAAACTAAAACAGGTTACTCCACCGATCAAAGTGTTTTAGAGAAACTACAAGGAGATCATCCCTTAGTTGATTATATCCTTGAACATCGCACCTTATCTAAATTAAAATCCACCTATGTGGATGCTTTACCGAAATTAGCCGAACCAAAAACCGCACGAGTACATACAGATTTTAATCAAACCATCACCAGCACCGGACGCTTATCATCCTCCAATCCTAACCTACAAAATATCCCTATTCGCAGTGAATTTTCCAGACGAATTCGTCAAGCTTTTATCCCCGAAGATGGTTACTTATTAGTATCAGCGGACTACTCACAAATCGAGTTAAGAATTCTCGCTCATCTCAGTCAAGAACCAGTTTTATTAGAAGCGTATCGTAGTAATCAAGATGTTCATAAAGTCACCGCTCAATTGCTCTTTGATAAAGGGGAAATTACCCCCGAAGAACGCAGTTTAGGAAAAACAATTAACTTCGGAGTTATTTATGGCATGGGAGCGCAAAAATTCGCCCGTGAATCGAAATTAACCGTAGAACAGGGCAGAAAATTTATTGAAAAATATCATCAACGTTATGCCCAAGTATTTGAGTATTTAGAGAATAGCAAAAAACAAGCAATTGCTCAGGGATATGTGGAAACAATTTTGGGCAGAAGACGTTATTTTAACTTCGATAATCCTCTCTTAAAAAGACTGCGAGGACTGTCCTTACATGACATCGATTTAGATAGCCTCAAACTCAACAACGAGGAAGCACAATTATTAAGATCGGCCGCTAATGCGCCCATTCAGGGTTCCAGTGCTGATATTATTAAAGTAGCGATGGTAAAATTGGCCGAGGTACTGCAAAATTATCGAGCGAGATTACTGCTGCAAGTCCATGATGAATTAGTCTTGGAAGTACCGAGGGAAGAATGGCCATCCCTAGAGTCAAAAATCAAGACGACTATGGAAGAAGCTGTCTCCTTGACGATCCCTCTCTTAGTAGAAATTAAAGCTGGTGACAATTGGATGGAAACCAAATAAAACTATGATCGAAAACAGACAATTTTTAACCCCAGAAGAATCGGCAGATGTGGACGCTGCCCTCTTAACTTCTCCAGAAAAATTCCTGACTCGTTTAACGATTTCTTCCCTACGCTTATTAAAAATAATCGCCGAGGATACGGGAGTAACCCTAGAAGAGCTAACCCATAAACAGGTCATTCAATGGCTAGAAAAAGATAGTAAACTGCGTCGGGAACAGGGGATCGAAGCGGCAGTGCTGAAATGGTAAATAAACTCTTAAAAAATCAGCTACCCCTGACAATTTATGCTAGTTTTTAGCTATAAAGTTACTGGAGTTACAACAATGACAATTACCCTAAAAGTGCCTAGTATTGCCTGTGAAGGTTGCGCTAATACCATTACTAAAGCGATTAATAATCAGCAACCAGCAGCCCAAATATCGGTGGATGTAGCCAATAAAATCGTCACCGTAGAAACCACCGCATCCCCCGCAGAAATTGCCCAATGGATCAGCGAAGTCGGCCATACTGTTGAGTCTAGCAGTGAGGGTTGACATTCTCCCCCGTTAAAAATAAACCTCTCTGGTAAAAATCCAGGGTAGTTCTATTTTTGTGTTGCTCAGATTAGTTTGACTCCCAAGCTTTCTAGTTGTTGGTTTATCCAAGCGGTTGCCGTTTCTTCATCGGTTTCTATCGCTTTTTCTACTCCTATTTTAGCAATTTCTAAGAGTTGACTTAAAAGGGAGATTGATGATTTTAATGAATCCGAATCAGTTAGAATTAGCAGTTTATGATGCTGAGGATGCGTTTTTAAGGGTCAATCGCCTAGGTTTCTCCTTAGTTCGGTTTTGGGGTGATGAGATTCATGAGCGTTTAATGGAGAATTTGAATAAATTTTTATGATGAGGTATCGTCATTGTTATCAGTTTTTTTACTTCGTAAATCTACCCATAGATGTCTTAAATTAAATGGACTAGGTGGCACATCAGGACGTTCTAGTTGATGGTCAAGACGACTCACATCATTTTGCCATCCTTCCAGCGATAAAGTTAACTCTATAATGGTTAGTTGTGAACAATGCTTATTAACTTCATTTAAAATTTCTCTTAATTCCATATTTTGAATATAACCAATCATTGCTCCCGAACTGACGGATTTTCCATAACCCCATTCAACTAATATAAATCTGTTAATCCCATTTAGAATATAATTTTTGTTAAGTATCCATTGGGAACTTGATGGAGAACCGAGTCTTTTAGCCTCTAAAGTGTAAAATTTATCCATTCTTTCAGGATTTGTTTCGTTAGTATCACAGATTCCCCATTGAAAATCAGGTCGTTTATATTCTCGTTTAGCTCGAATGCTATCATCAGCATCAGGTTGATTATTGGCTTCATACATACAAGGCCATTCTATTCCTTGATTAGAAATAGTTAATTGTTGGTTGGCATAACGGACAAAAAAGCATAGTTTTCGATTAAGTTCATCTTCACTTTGGGGTAATTCTTGGTTCTTTTGAAGCATTTCTAAAGCAAGCCTAAAAATAGCTAAAACTCTCTTTTCATGATTACCCCATATATCTTTTTTTAATAAACTTGGTTTTGTCATAAGTTTAGATCCTTTCTTGAGATTCTTGTAAGTTAATAATTTGAAGCATTGTTGCCTCCGCATCCTCACGCGCCATGCTACGAGTCCAGAATCTTCGTTCATTACGCTTAATAATAATGATTTCTGTATCAGAAACCGAACGAACTAAACCATCAAGATAAATTTGATGGCTATTATAGGGAACTAATAAACCGTTTTCTTGTCTTGCTAATTGATCAATAATTTCTATCCATTGTTTTTGCTCTGATTGGGAGAGAGGTTGAGGTTTTTCTCCATACTCTTGTGTAGAGAAAATAACGGCTAACATAGGATTTTCTAACCCCTGAAATTGAGGACGAATAATCTGCCAACTGAATTCACCATCAGGTTCTAATTCTCGATTCCAAATATCTAAAAAGGCTTGTAAATAACCTTCTAATCCTTTTTGAGTTTGACGGTTTTTATTAATATCGTTGAGAAGTCCTTGATTTTGTTGAGGATAGCTTTCAACAGGTTTTACTGCTTTACTGTTGATATGATTATAGTAAAACTCTATCCCTACATCACACATATCACGAATGAGATCCCGTTCAGCAATGGTGAGATCATAGACATCAAATATTGCCTCATCTAATTGATATTCTAATTCAGTGAGTTGTGCTTCTATTTTTTCTGGAGTTTTTCCTTCAGGATGTTCAATACTATACTTTATAGGATTACAATTCTGTAATTGCTCAACAATATCGATAACTTTTTCCCGAATACCTTGATCCTTTGGAAAAATAATCGGCAAACTTAAATATTCATCCTTATAAATTCCATCATGCCATATTCCCCATTTGCTAGAAGTCAGAAAAAAGTAATAACGAGATAATGAAGACCATAAAGTTCCTAATACAATTTTATATTTCCATTCTTCAGCATCATGTAACTTGATACAATTTACTGAATTTGTAAAACTGAAGTTTTCTGATTCCAATCGAGCAATAATTTCTCCTTTTTTTCTAGATACCTGACTAATACCATGTTTAATAAGTAACCGAATACCTTGATATAAAGTTGGTTTTCTTGGTCGAGTTACTTGTTTAGGTGGTCTTTGAAACCAAGAAGGAGAAATTAAACCATATCTTTCAAATTTATCTGTGGGAAGTAATCTCGGTAACTGGCAATCTTTTTGATCTTTTCTCCCTTCTGAAAACCCTTGACCACTATTGTTAGGATCATGTAATTCTTTTAATGCTGGAGCTAAAGTTATACCTTGAATTAAACCAGCATCTTGATGATTTCCCCAATAATAAATTTTCCATAAAGAATCATTATAAAATAGTTCACTTTGTCTGATACCACGACGATCCATAACACTCAAAATAACAGCTTGCACATTTTTAATCATAGCTGTTTTTTTAGCAGACCAATAAGTGACAACTTGATCTTTTAAGGTTAACTCTGTCTGATTGACTTTCTGAAAAATAATTGAAGCAAAAGGAGAAATTGAGGCACTAGATTGGTTTTTATTACCAGATTTAAAGAAAATATCACGAACATGAGCAAAATTGACAACTTCTTTTAATAAGACACTGTTTAACCATTTTTGTCTAAATTCTTTGCTTTTATCATGGGTCTTAAAGAAAATACCTGTTGATACCACTAATGCTGACCATCCATTATCTTTTAAAAAATCAAATACTCTCCAGATAAACGCTTGAGAACGTTCTTTATCTCCGACTGGATAATCACGTTCTTGACACCATTGTAAAGCGATATTTAAGTCTTTTGTGCCTTTTTTATCCTTCGTTTGAGGAGATCCCCAAGGAGGATTACCGACAACAACATCAGCACATTGACTACTAAAATTTCTAGATAATATCACATCCTCTGAGTTAGAAAATTCTTGAAAAGCATTATCGCAGACTAAATTATTAAAGTGATTATCCTCAGATAACCCATTCGGTTGATAAATTAAAAAGGGTAATTTTTCACCTCGTTTAATTTGTGATAAAATGTTTCGAGGCTCTTGATAATTTAATAAAGCAAGATATAGACTAAATGCAGTAATTCTGATAGCTTCTGAATTAATTTCTATGCCAGCTATCTGATTTTTTAAGATTTCTCTTAACTCTTGCCAACTTAATCGCTGTCGCTGATTTTGATAGACTCGATGTCTCACAATTCTCCGAAATGCTTCCACTAAAAAGATTCCTGAACCACAACAAGGATCAAGAATACGGGGATGAGTTGTCAAACAATCTGACGTTAAAACTTTAGACAAGACAAATTCCACTAATGAACTCGGTGTATAATGCGTCCCATTATCAATATTTTCTGTATTTGACTCATGATAAAATTCTTCATAAATACTACTAATTAAAGAAATAGGAATTATATCAAATTTATAAGCCCAGAAAAATAATTTTTTTTGTTGATCAATATTTCCCTGTAAAAATTCTTGTAAGAGAGATAAATGCCGTTGCTCAACAGATTCCGCTTCTTGTTCATCAGAAGGGAACATATCTCCGTTAAAATCTTGACTCAACTGATTAAATAAAGCATAGGTAAAACTTTTATCACTTAATATTTTGATATAATGTTGTTTAGCTTCAGTTTCCATATTTAACTGATCGTCAGGAGCATTAAGTAAGGCTTTCCATGTTGCATTGTTTTGTGCTATTGCTTCAAAATACTCTTGAGTTAAAATTCCTCTATCTTCCAAATAGCAAATAAAAATTGATCTACCAATTAAAGCATGAGCATATTTACGTTTATTTTCGCTTAATCCTCCACTAATTAAGGCTAAACGAACTGTTTTTAAATCTTTGATCAGTGATTGATCAGCACGTTGATTAGATGTTTCAAAACGCTCATCCTCAAAAAGCTTCCCTGATTCGATTTGTTCCCGTCTGTATTGATAAAGTTTTGAAGTTACTTCAAGTATGTTTTGGGCAACTTCTAACGGTCTATTATTTTTCTTCCAATCTTCTATACTTCTAGCAGGTGGTTTGGTTAGATCGTAAATAGCTAGTTCACCTTCTTTCGCTAAAAATAGGTAACTTGGTCTAGCCATACACCATATTTTATTAAAGATTTGCCGTACTTTTTCATCTTCTTGAGTATCGCATTTAGCAAAAATAATCACAGGATTATTATTAACAAAAAAAACTTTTTCTGCTTCAACTTGCTTGGCTAATTCTAACCAATCTCCTTTTTCTATCCACTCTTCTAAAGTTATTTCTGACAATGACACTTTTGAACTCACTAAGTCGCCTTGACTAAAATCGAGTTCATTATAAGCAGATTCTAACAATTCATAAGCAGAATTAGCTGTCATCATCTTGAGTAAATCACTGGTAATAGTTGATTGTGTTGGTTAGAGTCACATAACCTAATCTTTGGTTTTTTTGAACTATTTTTAATAGTATGACTGATAGGAAGCGTAACTGTCAAGTAAACAGACAAGCCGCCATTATGTCAATTTTTTAATAATTTGCCTCTAGCACTGAAAGCGAGCAAACAGCGATCGCATTTGACGCAGCTTTGCTGTGGCAATTGTCCGTGACTCAATATCTGTAATAATCTAATACAGCCCTTGTAAACCTTCTTTAAGCTCTGGGTTTTCGTCTTGATCGAGATGCACAAAATCGCCCTTAGATGAGAATTAGTTTACAAAAATTTACATTTGGAGATAAGGAGCAATGAGTCAAGTTTCCGGTACAGATGTTCCCGATTTGGGGCGTCGTCAATTTATGAACCTGTTGACCTTTGGTACAATTACCGGAGTAGCAGCGGGGGCTTTGTATCCGATTGTTAAGTATTTTATTCCCCCCTCGGCCGGTGGTACGGGTGGCGGTGTCACCGCTAAAGATGCCCTAGGCAATGATGTGATTGTCAGTCAATTTCTGGGAAGCCATAACCCTGGCGATCGCACCTTAGCCCAAGGTTTAAAAGGCGACCCCACCTATTTAGTCGTCCAAGAGGACAAAACCCTGGCCAACTACGGAATTAACGCCGTCTGTACCCACTTAGGTTGTGTGGTGCCATGGAATGCCAGCGAAGAAAAATTCATGTGTCCTTGCCACGGTTCCCAGTACAATGCCGAAGGAAAAGTAGTTCGCGGTCCAGCGCCTCTATCCTTAGCCCTCGCCCATGCCAACGTCACCGATAATGATAAAGTCGTCTTCTCCACTTGGACGGAAACCGACTTCCGCACCGGCGAAGAACCCTGGTGGTCCTAGATTATTCAATGTGACGAGATTTGGAATTATTCGACCTATAGAGATGAGAACATTCAACTTTTTAAGCTTCCCGCAAGTCCACAGACAGGCCCTAGTGAAAGCCGTCCTCGTGGCGATCGCTACCGTTTCCCTACTCCTAACCAGCGATGTCATTAACCCCCAATCTGCCCAAGCATATCCTTTTTGGGCGCAACAAACCGCCCCGGAAACCCCCAGAGAAGCAACAGGTCGGATTGTCTGCGCGAACTGCCATTTAGCCCAAAAACCCGCCGAAATTGAAATCCCCCACTCGGTATTACCCGATAGCGTCTTTGAGGCAGTGGTAAAAATCCCCTACGATCCCGCCAGTCAACAGGTGTTAGGCGACGGATCCAAGGGGGGTTTAAACGTCGGTGCAGTCTTAATGCTACCAGATGGTTTTAAAATCGCGCCCCCCGATCGCATTCCCGAAGAAATGCAGGAAAAACTCGGTGGAGTCTATTTCCAATCCTACAAAGAAGGTCAAGATAACGTGGTTATCGTCGGCCCCTTACCCGGTGATCAATACAAAGAAATCGTTTTCCCCGTCCTGGCCCCCGATCCTAGCCAAAATAAAGGTATTCACTTCGGTAAATATGCTGTGCATTTAGGGGCCAATCGTGGTCGCGGTCAAGTGTACCCCACCGGTGAACCTAGCAATAATAACGCCTTCAAAGCTTCTACCGCAGGTACAATTAGCCAGATCAGCAAAACCGAAGCCGGTGGTTATGAAGTCACCATCACTTCCGAAGCTGGCCCCGTGGTGGAAAATATTCCCGCAGGTCCTGAGTTAATCGTCTCGGAAGGTCAAGTGATCGAAGTGGGACAATTTTTAACCAGTAACCCCAATGTTGGCGGTTTTGGTCAAAAAGAGACGGAAGTTGTCCTGCAAAATCCCGGCCGGATCAAAGGATTGGTTTTATTCCTCGGTGGTATTATGCTCTGCCAAATCCTCTTAGTTATTAAGAAAAAACAAGTGGAAACAGTACAAGCGGCCGAAATGAATTTCTAATCGCAATATTTCGGTTATTTTTGCTAGAAAGCGGGTTATTTGCCCGCTTTTTAGCTTTGAGTCAGGAAAATGCTCACCCCTCGCTGCCGTCTGATACAATCGGTTCAGCTTAACCGATAAGTGTCAATTTTTTATGAATCAGTCGCTTGTTCCAGTCATTCTCGCCGGGGGTAAAGGGGAACGTTTTTGGCCTCTCAGTCGTCTAGCGCGTCCGAAACAGTTTCTCTGTCTTGATGGTAGTGGTCGCAGTCTTTTACAAGCAACGGCCGATCGTCTATTATCTTTAGGGGCAGGTTGGGAAAATCTCTGGGTAATTACCGCTAGTGCGATCGCTGATGGTGTCCGCGAACAACTGCCCGATTTACCGGAGAGTAACCTATTAGTGGAACCGGTGGGCAAGGATACGGCCCCAGCTGTGACTTGGGCTACTTTAGAAGTGATAAAACGTTATGGTAAAGAAGTGGCGATCGGTTTTTTTCCTGCCGATCATTATATTGGTAATCAAGAGGCTTATATTAACACTTTAAAAGCGGCCGTAGAAGTGGCCGTCAGCCAAAAAGCGATCGTTACTTTAGGAATTAAACCCGATTATCCCTCCACCGGTTACGGTTATATCGAACAGGGAGAAAATCAAGGCGAATTTAATGGTTTACCCGTCTATAAAGTGAGTCGTTTTACGGAAAAACCCGATCGCACCACGGCCGAAAAATTCCTAGAAACGGGACTTTTTAGCTGGAATAGCGGAATGTTTATCTTTCAGGGACAAGTAGTTTTAGAGGAGCTAAAAACCCACGCTAATAATATTTTACAGCCTCTGATCGATCGGGGCATCGCTGCCTATGAGGATTTAGAGAAAAAAAGTATCGATTATGCTTTGATGGAAAAAACCCAACTCGCTTACGTTTTACCCGCTAATTTCGGTTGGGATGATCTGGGAGATTGGAATGCTCTGGAAAGATTACTGGAAGCAAAGGGCAAAAATATTGAACTGGCCAATCATGTCGGTTTGGATACGGAGGGGGCTATTATCTATGCTAGTGATGAGGAAGAAGTGATCGTTACTATTGGTTTAAAAGATCTGGTAATTGTTCGCGACGGTAAAGCGACTCTCGTTGTCCACAAAGATCGTACCCAAGATATTAAACAAGTTCTCAAGCAATTACAAACCGATCCCAAATTGGAGAAATTGTTATAGGATTGGTATTAGTTACCAGCTTTTTCAGTAATCAGTGATCAGTAAACAGTAATCATTGAAAAGACAGTAGGAAACTTTTATTTAATACTGCTCACTTAAAACTCAAATCTGATCACTGGTAACTTACCCACTGATAACTGATAACTGATCACTGATAACTGATAATACCGTGTTCTCACTCCCCCAAACCAGTCAAAGACAAAAAGAAATCCTTGAGATAGTTCTCGGCAACGGTTGGGACTATATGCGCGGGGTTTTAACCCTAGGAAAAACAGAAAATCCCCAGATTCCCACCCCAGAAGTTCTCAAAAAAATCCTCGTGGAATTGGGGCCTTTTTATGTCAAATTGGGACAGTTACTTAGTACCCGTCCCGATCTGCTACCCGCTAATTATATCGAGGCTTTAACTGCCCTACAAGCGCAAGTTCCTCCCGTTGCTTGGACAGATATAGAAATAGTCATCACCGAACAGTTAGCAAAACCGATCAAACAGGTATTTAAGTATATTAATCCCCAACCGATCGCCGCAGGATCGATCGGGCAAATTCATCGGGCAACTTTATTATCTGGGGAGGAAGTAGCGATTAAAGTCTTGCGTCCGGGGATCGAAAAAATTGTCGCCCAAGATAGTGCCTTAATTAAGGGAATTGCTGATTTAGTTGCCCTCACAGAATTTGGTCAAAGTTATGACGTTGTTGACTTAGCAGAGGAGTTTATTAAAGCAGTTAATGCGGAATTAGATTTCACCCAAGAAGGTCATTATACTGACCAATTACGCTATAATTTAACCCAGAGTCGGTGGTCAGAACCCAAACAGTTAGTTATTCCTAAAATTTATTGGCACTTAACTAATTCCAAGCTATTAGTGTTAGAATGGTTAGAAGGAAAACAAATTTTAGAGGCTGATGTTTCTAGACCGCCAACTGAGCAAGCAATTTCCCAAAGAAAAAGCGAAATAACTAGAATTTTGTTTCGGTCATTTTTTCAACAAATTTATATTGATGGCTTCTTTCATGCCGATCCTCACCCGGGTAATATCTTCTATCTTGACGATGGTAGAGTAGCTTTAATTGACTGTGGTATGGTGGGCAGATTAGACCCGCAAACTCAACAAATTTTAACAGAATTGTTATTAGCAATTGTTGACTTAGATGCGAAAAGATGCAGTCAACTAACTATTAAACTGTCCGAGTCAGTAGTCCCGATTACTTTAGTACAATTAGAGGTAGATTATGAGCGGATGTTGCGAAAATATTATAACCTCAATTTAAATCAAATTAACTTTAGTGAGGTGGTTTATGAACTTTTGCAAATTGCCCGTCGCAATAGAATTAAACTCCCGGGTAATTTAGGTTTATTCGCCAAAAGTCTCGCTAATCTAGAAGGAACTGCCCGAAAATTTAATCCTGATATTAATATCCTGGAAGAAGTCAAACCGCTATTAACTAATATTCTTGAACAACAGTTAATCGGTAGCACTCCCCTACAAACTGCCCTAAGAACAGTTTTAGACTTGAAATCTTTTTCCCTGAAATCTCCCCGTCAAATCGAAGTTTTACTAGATAGTTTAACCTCAGAAACTTTAAATGTTAATCTGAAAATTCGTGAATTAGATAATCTCCGTCGCAGTTTAGATAATTCCGCCAATCGACTAGCTTTTAGTGTGATTATTGGTTCCTTAATTATCGGGGCTGCTATTGTTACGGCCAGCACCCAATCTCGGCAATTAACTATTATTAGTACCGTATTATTTGCTACAGCTAGTTTTATCGGTTTATGGTTAGTTATCGGTATCCTGCGATCGGGGAGATTGCGCTAGAAATTATCGCCATTAAATTAAGATTTGTTGTTGTAAAAATTTCGCCCACCGACTAGCCAATTCAACTTCAGTAAAAGGAATTTTTTCAGGCGATCGCTCATTAAAGATAAATTCTAGAAAAGGGGAACCCTGCGGGGGAAGAGCATCTAAATCCACCACTTGATTATTAACTAGCAGACGGATTTCTTTGACCTCCTCTAGGGAAAAAGTTTGTAAATTGATCACTCCCTTACGAGTTGGTTTTCCCCAAGTGATAATTTTATCTTTTTGACCTAAGACAGAATATATATCATACTTAGCTCGATCGAAGTTTTCCGCCCATTCTCGATAGATTTCCACTTTTTGGTATTCATTCCAACCACTCCAAGCCAACCAAATAAACAGAATTAATAAAGGTGTCCACAATAAACCGCGTTCCATAAACTATCGCCCCAAAATCCTGGTCAATTAATCGTATTTTAGGCTAATTTGCAGCCAGTAATTATCAGCCGTCGGCCTTTTTTCCCCACTTCCCAACCCGAAACGGTCAAACCCTTTGCTAATTTTTGGCTTTTTACTTGCTATAATCGAGTGTCGAATTTGAGTAGGAGACGGGAGAAAATGGCCGATTGGCAGGAAATAGAGGGGGGGATCACGGCCCCAAAAGGATTTAAATCCGCAGGGATGGCCGCGGGCTTAAAACCGTCCGGTTTGCCCGATTTAGCCCTAATTGTCTCGGAAACAGAAGCGATCGCCGCCGGAGTCTTTACCACCAGTCAAGTGCGGGCCGCTTGCGTCGATTATTGCCGTCAACGCCTCCAAACTAAAGCCAGCGCCAGGGCGATTTTGTGTAATGCCGGCCAAGCAAACGCCGCCACGGGGGAAGCTGGATGGCAAGATGCCCTCGATAGTGCCGCCGCCTTGAGCCAAGTTTTAGGGATTCCCGCCGATGCAATTTTGCTGGCTTCTACAGGAGTGATCGGGCAACGGATTCGCATGGATGCGTTAACCGCCGCTTTACCGACCTTAGCAGGTTTATTGTCGGAAAATGGTGGCGAAAGCACGGCCCGGGCGATTATGACCACGGATCTAGTCCCCAAATCGATCGCCTTGCAAACCACCATCGATGGTCGTCCGGTCACAATTGGGGGAATTGCCAAGGGATCGGGGATGATTCACCCGAATATGGCGACGATGCTCTCCTTTATTACCTGTGATGCCGCAGTATCGACGGTTCTCTGGCAAAATATGTTAAGTCGGGCGGCTAATAAAAGTTTTAATCAGATTACGGTGGATGGGGACACCAGTACCAATGACAGTCTGATCGCCTTGGCTAATGGTCAATCGCGCACCACGGCGATCACAGAAATGGGCCGGGATGCCCAAAAGTTAGAGGCCATGTTAACGGAAGTTTGTCAATACCTGGCCAAAGCGATCGCCCGGGATGGGGAAGGAGCCACCTGTTTAATAGAAGTGCGGGTTTCGGGGGCGGCCGATGATCAGTCCGCTCGTCAGATTGCTCGCACCATTGCCGGTTCTTCCTTAGTAAAATCGGCGGTTTTCGGTCGGGATCCCAACTGGGGACGAATTGCGGCGGCCGCGGGCCGGGCCGGGGTTGTCTTCCATCAAGAAGACCTACAAATCAAGTTAGGCGACTTCGTGATGATGGAAAATGGTCAACCGCTGGCGTTCGATCGAGCTAGTGCCAGTAATTACCTGAAAGCGGCAGCAAGCGGGGATTATTTACGAGAAGATACCGTTTTAATGTCTATCTGTATCGGTAACGGTTCGGGAACAGGTACGGCCTGGGGTTGCGATCTTAGTTACGATTACGTCAAAATTAACGCCGAGTACACCACTTAGGGTTTGCTGAAAAAGCTTTTCCTAGGGGCAGGGTGTGGGGTGTGGGGTGTGGGGTGTGGGGTGTGGGGTTTTACCTATTTTCAGGTGGTCAGTTACCTAATTTTCAGGGAAAAAGTCCAGGGATTTTCCCCCCGATCCCCGCAACGGCTGGCACTTTTTGAGGGAAAAAAAGTCTAAAAGTCTGATCCAACAAGGTTTTTAGATTTATTCAGCAAGCCCTACTTAAAGCGATCGATTCTCTAAACAGGCTCTCTTGTCCTTGCTGGATTGTAGCCCAACAGCTTGATCAAAGGTTGACGTTAGGCTCTAGTCTATACTGGCAATCTCGATGATCGATCCTGTTGATTACACAGCATCCGAGAGAGCCGATTACCCGATTAACAGATAAACTTTAATGGTTGGATTGTAAGTAGCTGGTTATAATTAAATTAAAAATGGATTTTAGGTTCGATCCCCCCTGCCCCCCTTGATAAGGGGGGTGCCGATCCCCCCTTAGTCCCCCCTTTAATCCCCCCTTAATAAGGGGGGCATCTGACAACTTTTAACG